>NZ_RCVK01000091.1:0-379 GCF_003667485.1 Micromonospora sp. BL1 | reverse complement strand
GGTCAGGAGGTCCCGGCCCTGGTACAGGATCTGGCCGGAGCGGACGTGGGCCGGGGGAGTGTCGAGGATGCCCATGATCGCCTGGGCGGTCACCGACTTGCCGGAGCCGGACTCGCCGAGCACCGCCAGGGTCTCGCCCGCGTCCAGGTGGTACGAGACCCCGTTGATCACCTTGGCCACGCCCTCATGGGTGCGGAACTCGACGTGCAGGTCGCGTACCTCGAGCAGGTGGCCGCCGGGCGGGGTGGGAGAGGCCGGCGTCGGCCGGACAGCGGACTGGGTCATGAGAGTTCACCGCAGCTTCGGGTCGAAGGCGTCACGGATCGCGTCGCCGAGCATGATGAACGCCAGCACGGTCAGCGCGAGGAAGGTCGACGGG
>NZ_RCVK01000225.1:0-381 GCF_003667485.1 Micromonospora sp. BL1 | reverse complement strand
ACCAGGGACAGATCAACGTGGCTGCGGGATTTACTTTTGCGGCGGGCATTCGCGCACTTCTCCGTCAAGACCCCGATGTGATTATGATCGGCGAAATGCGTGACAAGGAAACGTCTTCCATGGCGATTGAAGCGGCTCTGACGGGGCACTTGGTGTTCAGCACGCTCCATACGAACGACTCTTCGGGTTCTTTCCCGCGGCTTTTGGAAATGGGGCTGGAACCCTTCCTGGTCGCGACGGTTATGAAAGGAATTCTGGCGCAGCGATTGGTACGCCGTATCTGCAAGCACTGCAAGGAGCCTGTCGATATTTCTCCGGAACTTCGAGAAGAGCTGCATCTGGATCCCGGGATGCAGTTCTATCACGGCAGGGGTTGCGAAC
>NZ_RCVK01000149.1:0-381 GCF_003667485.1 Micromonospora sp. BL1 | reverse complement strand
CTATGACGCAATATCCAATTCCACCCCACAAAACCAAAACTTCCAACCACAAAGCGTGGCGGGGGATAGGGTGAAGGGGCTGCCCATGAGTCTTAAGAGTTTTACTCTTTTAGACGAATTGTCCCTGGAAGGGAGCCTTTGCAAAAGCGTGCAAGGCGAATGTTGCGCAGCAAGCTTGCTTGCAGGCATTATCTTCGAGGAGACTAGTAGTATTCGTCATTGCTTACCCACCAAGGAGAAAATCAGTCATATTTGAAAGCGACCGTCATTGCGAAACCCGGAGGGGTGAAGCAATCCTTTCCCGCTGACAAGATTGCCACGTCGCTACGCTCCTCGCAATGACGAGGTGCCAGCACAGATTGCTTCGGCTTTGCACAATTC
>NZ_RCVK01000239.1:0-381 GCF_003667485.1 Micromonospora sp. BL1 | reverse complement strand
ATGCTGGATAGTGCCATCGCAGCCCTGAAAACGCCGGTCGCGGATAGCGAAGCGGATAAAGCAACCGCCGCTGCGGCGTTAGCTAAAACCAACCGCGGACTGAAAAACTCGCTGAACAATGTGCTGACTGTTCGCGCGGACTTAGGCACGCAGCTGAACGAACTGGAGTCGCTGGATTCATTAGGTAGCGATCGCGCTTTAGGGCAAACGCAGCAGATGAGCGATCTGGTTGATGTGGACTGGAATGCAACTATTTCATCTTACATCATGCAGCAAACGGCATTGCAGGCATCGTATAAAGCATTTACCGATATGCAGGGATTGTCGCTCTTCCAGCTCAGCAAATAATTTCGCTTTAAAACATATCATGAAACTGGGTAT
>NZ_RCVK01000216.1:0-40032 GCF_003667485.1 Micromonospora sp. BL1 | reverse complement strand
GGTGGTGCGGTCCGGGGCGGGTCGATGCAGCCACCTCGGGGTGCTGGTGTTGATCTTGCCCGTCCCAGGCGGGCGCCCTCGGTGAGATCAACACCGGCTCGGCGAGGTGGTGCCGTCCCGGCTGGTCGATGTGGCCACTTCGCGGAGCTGGTGTTGATCTCGGTGGTCGAGGGTGGACGAGGGTGGACGACGGTGGGGACGGGGCCGGACCGGGCTGCCCTCGGTCAGACGCCCTTCGGGTGCCAGACGGTCTTGGTCTCCAGCAGCGTGGTCATCCGGGTGATGCCGGGGTCGGCGTACCAGTCGTGGTCGGCCGGGGCCGGACGCAGCACCCGCTTGAGGTTCTCCGCGGCCTTGATCTCCAGGTCGGCGGCCAGCTCGGCGTCGACGACACCGGTCAGGTCGATCGCGTTGACGTCCATGTGCGCGGCGAGCGTCGGCACGGTCTCGGTCAGCCGGCCGGTGAGGATGTTGACCACCCCGCCGGGCAGGTCGGAGGTCGCGAGCACCTCGGCCAGCGTCACCGCCGCCAGCGGCGCCGCCGGGGAGGCGGCCACCACCACCGTGTTGCCGGTGACGATCGCCGGGGCGATCACGCTCATCAGGCCGAGCAGCGCGGGCTCCTCGGGGGCCACCGCCGCCACCACGCCCGTCGGCTCCGGCGCGGACAGGTTGAAGTACGGGCCGGCCACCGGGTTGGCGCCGCCGTACACCTGGGACAGCTTGTCGGACCAGCCCGCGTACCAGACCCAGCGGTCGATCGCCGCGTCCACCTCGTCGGCCGGGACGCCCAGGGCGACGAACTGCTCGCGCCGGCCCTCCAGCATCTCGGCGACCCGGTAGAGGATCTGACCCCTGTTGTACGCGGTCGCCCCGGCCCAGCCCTTCACCGCGGCGCGGGCGGCCACGACCGCGTCCCGCGCGTCCTTCCGGGAGGCAAGAGACACGTTCGCGGATTGCACGAGATACGACCGTCCCGACTCGCTGCGCGGGAACTTCCCGCCGATGAAGAGCTTGTACGTCTTGCGTACCGCGACCCGCTCAGACATTGAGGTATCCCTCCAGCCCGTGCCGGCCGCCCTCGCGACCGTAGCCCGACTCCTTGTAACCGCCGAACGGTGAGGTCGGGTCGAACTTGTTGAACGTGTTGGCCCACACCACGCCCGCGCGCAGCCGGTCGGCCAGCCACAGGATCCGGGATCCCTTGTCGGTCCAGATCCCGGCCGACAGCCCGTACGGCGTGTTGTTGGCCTTCTCGACGGCCTCCGCCGGGGTGCGGAACGTCAGCACCGACAGCACCGGGCCGAAGATCTCCTCGCGGGCGATCCGGTGCGCCTGGGTGACGCCGGTGAAGATGGTCGGCGCGAACCAGAAGCCGCGCTCGGGCAGCTCGCACGGCGGCGACCAGCGCTCCGCGCCCTCGGCGGACCCGGCGTCGGACAGCTCCCGGATCCGGGCGAGCTGCTCGGCCGAGTTGATCGCGCCGATGTCGGTGTTCTTGTCCAGCGGGTCGCCGACCCGGAGCTGGGCCATCCGGCGCTTGAGCGACTCCAGGACACGGTCGGCGACCGACTCCTGGACCAGCAGCCGGGAACCGGCGCAGCAGACGTGGCCCTGGTTGAAGAAGATGCCGTTGACGATGCCCTCGACGGCCTGGTCGATCGGGGCGTCGTCGAAGACGATGTTCGCGGCCTTGCCGCCCAGCTCCAGCGTGAGCTTCTTGCGGGTGCCGGCGACCGAGCGGGCGATGGCGCGGCCGACCTCGGTGGAGCCGGTGAACGCGACCTTGTCCACGCCCGGGTGCTCGACCAGCGCTCGGCCGGTGTCGCCGGCGCCGGTGACGATGTTCACCACGCCGGCCGGCAGGTCGGCCTGCTGGCAGATCTCGGCGAACAGCAGCGCGGTGAGCGGGGTGGTCTCGGCGGGCTTGAGCACCACCGTGTTGCCGGCGGCAAGCGCCGGGGCGATCTTCCACGCCAGCATGAGCAGCGGGAAGTTCCACGGGATGACCTGCGCGGCCACGCCCAGCGGCTTCGGGTCGGGGCCGAAACCCGCGTGGGGGAGTTTGTCGGCCCAGCCCGCGTAGTAGAAGAAGTGCGCGGCGACCAGCGGCAGGTCGACGTCGCGGGACTCCTTGATCGGCTTGCCGTTGTCCAGCGACTCCAGCACCGCCAGCTCGCGTGAGCGCTCCTGGATGATCCGGGCGATCCGGAACAGGTACTTGGCCCGGTCCCGGCCCGGCATCGGACCCCAGACCTTCTCGTACGCGGTCCGGGCGGCGCGGACCGCGCGGTCCACGTCGTCGGCGTCCGCCTCGGCGATCTCGGCCAGCACCTCCTCGGAGGCCGGGTTCACCGACTTGAAGCTGCCGCCGGAGGCCGGGTCGACGAACGCGCCGTCGACGAAGAGCCCGTACGAGGGCTTGATGTCCACCACCGAGCGGGACTCGGGGGCGGGAGCGTATTCGAACATCGCGTTCAGTCCAGGGTGAAGTAGTCGGGGCCGGCGTAGACGCCGGTCGTCAGCTTGGTGCGCTGCATGAGCAGGTCGTTGAGCAGGCTGGACGCGCCGAACCGGAACCAGTCCGGGCTGAGCCAGTCGGCGCCGACCGTCTCGTTGACCATGACCAGGTACTTGATCGCGTCCTTGGTGGTCTTGATGCCACCGGCCGGCTTCACGCCGACCTGACGCCCGGTGGCGGCGCGGAAGTCGCGGACCGCCTCCAGCATGACCAGCGTCACCGGCAGGGTCGCCGCGACCGGGACCTTGCCGGTGGAGGTCTTGATGAAGTCGCCGCCGGCCAGCATGGCGAGCCATGATGCGCGCCGCACGTTGTCGTACGTGGCCAGCTCGCCGGTCTCCAGGATCACCTTGAGGTGTGCGTCCCCGCACGCCTGCTTGGTGGCGACGATCTCGTCGTAGACCTCGGAGTAGCGCCCGGCCAGGAACGCGCCCCGGTTGATCACCATGTCGATCTCGTCGGCGCCGGCCTCGACCGCCGCCCGCACGTCGGCGAGCTTGATCTCCAGCGGCGCCTGGCCGGACGGGAACGCGGTCGCCACGCTGGCCAGGTGCACGCCGCTGCCGCGCAGCACCTCGGCCACGTACGGAACCATCGACGGGTAGACGCAGACGGCGCCGACGTGCGGGCAGCTCGGGTCGGCCGGGTCGGGGCGCAGCGCCTTGGCGGCCAGCGCCCGCACCTTGCCCGGGGTGTCCGCCCCTTCCAGGGTGGTCAGGTCGACCATCCGGATCGCCAGGTCGATCGCCTCAGCCTTGGCGGTGGTCTTGATGGAGCGGGTGCCGAGTTGCGCCGCCCGCTGCTCCGCGCCGACCTGGTCCACGCCGGGCAGGCCGTGCAGGAAGGTCCGCAGAGCGGTCTCGGATCGTCCCAGCTCGGTGAGGTCCGACCGGGCCGACGTCGTTGTCGCCGTCATGCCCCGAATAGTACGCACCCGCGAGTCGAGTGATCTTGCTCACGATCGACCGGTCGTGAGCGTCATACGTGAGCGGTGTCGCTGGTCGTACCGCACCCGCCCTGCGCCCGGCCGGCGAACGGTAGGTTGAGCGATCGTGGACGTAACCGTCATTGACCATCCGCTCGCCCAGACGCGGCTGACCGCCATGCGGGACGCCCGGACCGACTCGTCGTCGTTCCGGGCCGCGCTGCGCGAACTCACCACCATGCTGGTGTACGAGGCCGCGCGCTCCTTCCCGGTCGAGAAGTACTCGATCCAGACCCCGGTCACCGCCACCGAGGGCAGCCGGCTGGCGAACCCGCCGCTGCTGGTGCCGGTGCTGCGGGCCGGTCTCGGCATGGCCGACGCCGCGCTCGGCCTGCTGCCCGAGTCGTCGATGGGCTTCGTCGGCCTGGCCCGCGACGAGGAGACGTACGAGCCTCGCGCGTACATGGAGTCGCTGCCGCGTGACCTCGCCGGCCTGCCGGTGCTGGTGCTCGACCCGATGCTCGCCACCGGCGGCTCGCTGGAGCACTGCTGCCGGCTGCTCGCCGACCGCGGCTGCACCGACATCACGGTGCTGTGCGTGCTGGCCGCCCCGGTCGGCATCGAGCGGCTGGAGCGCTCCGGCCTGCCGCTGCGCCTGGTCACCGCCTCGATCGACGAGGGCCTGAACGACTCGAAGTTCATCGTCCCCGGCCTGGGTGACGCGGGCGACCGCCAGTTCGGCGGCATGCCCCGCTTCTGACCCGGCCGTCCGGGAAGCCGGTTCGACCCCGCGACCCCGGATCCGGCGAGGGCTCCTTCCCGCGTGGAAGGGGCCCTCTCGGCGTGAATCGGGCGGCCCCGGCGAGTTGATGCGCGGGGGTGCGGGGAGGCGCTAGCGTTCCGGGCCATGACTGGTGTTGCGCTCGCCGAGGAGCTGCTGCTCCTCGCGTATGACGACGAAACCGGCAAGGCCACCATGCCGCGGATCAGCCTCGACCTGGGCATGGCCGCCGCCGTGCTGGTCGAGCTGGCCCTGGCCGGACGGGTCGCGTACGCGGACGGGAACCTGGCGGTGGTCGACCCGGCCCCGACCGGCGAGCCGATCGCGGACGCCGTCCTCGCCAAGATCGCCGCGGACACCCCGCACACGCCGTCGTCGTGGGTGCAGCGGCTGCGGCACGGGCTGCGCGACCGGATCCTCTCCGACCTCTGCGGCCGGGGCGTGGTGCGGGACGTGGACGAGACCGAGCTGGGCTTCATCCACGTGCACCGCTACCCGGTGGCCGACGCCTCGGTCGAGGCGGACATCCGGCAGCGGCTGGCCGACGCGCTGACCAGCGGACAGCTCCCGGACGAGCGGACCGCCGCGCTGGCCACGCTCGTCGCGGTGCTGCGGATGGAACCCGCGCTGGGGCTGACCGGCCCGGCCGCCGAGGACGCCGGCCGGCGCCTGGAGGAGATCGCCGCCGGCGCCGGGTTCTCCGGCACCGTCAGCCTGGACGACAGCGTGGTTCGCCCGTCGATCAGCCTGGTCATCGCCGCGCTGGGCCAGGCCGTGGACGCCGCCCTCGGCAAGCGGCCCGCCGCGAGCTGAGGCCGTTGACCGGTGCGTCCGTCGCCGCCGGAGCGACGACGGACGCACCGGGCCGTCAGAGCCCCAGGGCGGCGGCGATCTCGTTGCGCAGCTCGGCCACGGCGGCCCGCGCGCGCTGCCGGGCCGCGGGCACGTCGCCGCCGCCCACCGGCTCCACCACCTCCAGGTACGCCTTGAGCTTCGGCTCGGTGCCGGACGGCCGGATCACCACCCGGGCCGCGCCGGTGCGCAGGATCACCACGTCCGCGTCGGGCAGCAGGTCGGACGCCTCGGTCACCGGCTGCCCGAGCAGCGCGGTCGGGGTGGCCGCCCGGATCCGGGCCATCGAGTCCGCGATCACCCGCAGGTCCTCCACCCGGACCGAGAGCTGCTCGGTGTGGTGCACGCCGAACTCGGCGGCGAGCTCGTCCAGCCGGTCGAGGAGCGTACGGCCCTCGGCCTTGAGACCAGCGGCCAGCTCGGCGACAGTCAGCGCCGCGGTGATGCCGTCCTTGTCGCGGACGTGACCCGGCGCGACGCAGTAGCCCAGCGCCTCCTCGTAGCCGTACACCAGCGGCTCCCGGCCCCCGCCGGCCCGGACGATCCACTTGAACCCGGTGAGCGTCTCGTCGTAGGGCAGGCCCCGGGCCGCCGCCATGGCCCGCAGCAGCGCCGAGGACACGATCGTGGTGGCGTACAGGCCGGTCACCCCGCGCCGCATCAGGTGGTCGGCCAGCAGCGCGCCCACCTCGTCGCCGCGCAGCATCCGCCAGGATCCGGCGTCGCGTACGGCCACCGCGCAGCGGTCCGCGTCCGGGTCGTTGGCGATGGCCAGGTCCGCGCCGGTGCGGTCGGCGAGCGCGACCAGCAGGTCCACCGCGCCCGGCTCCTCCGGGTTGGGGAAGCTGACGGTCGGGAACGCCGGGTCCGGCTCGGCCTGCTCGGGCACCACGCCGGGAACGCCGAAACCGGCGCGCGCGAACGCGGCGGTCAGCACCGCGGCGCCCACCCCGTGCAGCGGCGTGTACGCCACCTTCAGGTCCCGTGGTCCGGCCGGGTCCACCACGGCGGCGGCCTGCTCGACGTACGCGGTCACCAGATCGTCGCCGAGCACCTGACCGGCCGGGCCGAGCGGTACCGCCGCGAGCGGGCCGACCGCCCGGATGGCCGTCTCGATCCCGGCGTCGGCGGGCGGCACGATCTGCGCGCCCGCGCCCAGCTCACCGCCGAGCTGCGCGCCCAGGTAGACCTTGTAGCCGTTGTCCTGCGGCGGGTTGTGGCTGGCGGTGACCATCACCCCGGCGACCGCGCCGAGCTGCCGGACCGCGAACGCCAGCACGGGCGTGGGCAGCGGCCGGGGCAGCAGCAGCGCCTGTCGGCCCGCACCGGTGGCCACCTGCGCGGTGCGCTCGGCGAACGCACGGGATCCGCGCCGGGCGTCGTACCCGATCACCAGGGGGCCCTCGCCGCCCTGGGCGGCGAGCCAGCCGACCAGCCCGGCGGCGGCCTGGGTGACCACGGCGAGGTTCATGCCGTTGGGCCCGGCCCGCAGCGGGCCGCGCAGCCCGGCGGTGCCGAAGGTCAGCGGGCCGGCGAACCGGTCGGCCAGGTCGGCCGCCGTGCCGGGCAGCCCGTCGAGAACCGCGCGCAGCTCGACGCGGTCGTCCGGGTCCGGGTCGTCGGCGAGCCAGCGCTCGGCGCGTACGCGAAGGTCGTCAAGGTCAGTGGTTTCCGCCGCCATTGCCTCATGAAAGCACGGCGGCGGATCACCACTGGCCGTCGGCCTCGACTCAGTTGGCCGCCGTGAGCTGGAACGAGTCGACCATCGCGTCGAAGATCGGCTTGCTCTCGGCGAATCGTGCGTCGGTCGTGGAGAGGTAGAACGAGTAGACCTTGCCGTCCTTGACCAGGCCCCGCCAGATGCCGTGCCGCATGGCCTCGCCCTCGCCGCAGGTGTATTCGAGCTGGCCCGCGGTCTGGCCGGCGAGTGGCTGCTCGGAGACTGACAACTCGGTGTAGGGGGCCGGGCAGGTCTTGCTGTTCGCGGTCTTGCTCTTCAGGTTCCGCGAGGCGAACTCGGCCCAGCTGATCGAGGTGCCGCCCCACTTCTCGGCGATGACCCGCACCTTGCGGCCCTCGTCGTCCGGGTCGACGTAGTCGACGTAGAGGCCGCCGGTCTGCTGCTGCCAGCCCTTCGGGACCTGGATGGTGACGCCCTTGACGGTCCGCTCCTGCATCTCCGGCGCGGCCGCCGCCGAGGTGGTGGGCAGCGTGCCCACGATCGGCGGTGGAGCGTCGTCGCCGCCGCTGGTCAGCGCGATCACGCTCACCAGCAGCACCACGGCGAGGCCACCGGCGGCGGCGAGCTGGACCTTGCGCGGCCACGCCTTCACCCGGCCGAGCAGGCCCTTGGCGCTGCCGAGCGCGCCGCCACCACCGGCGGCGGCCGGCGCGGTGGCCGGGGTGGTCCACGCCTGGCCGGTGCCGGGCACCGACCACTGGTTGCCGCCGCCGTACACCGGCTGGGTGGCGTCGACGGTACGGCCGTAAGCGGTGGGCACCGCCTGGGTCGCGTCCGCTCCGGCGCCCTGGCCGAGCCGGACCGTGGCGTCCGGCGAGATGCGCTGGGTGGCCTCCGGCGTGCCCGGCCCGGACATCGCGCCGGTCGGGGTGTGCAGCGGGCCGGCCAGCGCGTCGGCGCTGGTCTCGTCGAGCGCGGCGGCTCCCGCAGTGGCCTTCTCGGCCTGGGGCCGCTCGCCGCGGCGCAGCGCGGCGAGCCGGTCGGTGAGCGACTCGTCGGGGCCGATCATCGCCCGGCCGCCGATCTGCCCGCTCGGCTTCGGCTCCGCCGCGATCGCCGGCGGCGTGGTCGGGCGCGGCACCGGCACCACCGCGTACGGGTCGGTGACCGAGTTGACGGCGGTGGCGGTGCTGGTCAGCGGACCGGCGAGCAGCTCGCGCAGGTTGGCCCGGGCCCGGTGCACGTCCATCCGGCGGGCCGGGTCCTTCTCCAGCAGCCCCATCAGCACGCCGGTCAGCGGGCCGCTGCGCTGCGGCGTGGCGGGCGGGTCCTCGACCACGGCGTGCATGGTCTCGATCGGGTCGCCCTTGTCGAACGGGGGCCGGCCCTCGACCGCCGTGTAGAGCGTCACGCCGAGCGAGAACAGGTCGCTCGGCGGCCCGAACTCCTGGCCCATGGCCCGCTCGGGCGAGATGAAGTGCGGCGAGCCGAGCACCATGCCGGGCGTGGTGAGCTGCACGTCGGTGGGCATCCGGGCGACGCCGAAGTCGGTCAGCACGCAGCGGCCGTCGGTGCAGATCAGCACGTTGGCCGGCTTGACGTCGCGGTGCAGCACGCCGATCGCGTGCGCCACCTCCAGCGCGCCGAGCAGCGCGATCCCGATCTTGGCGACGGCGCGCGGCGCGACCGGCCCGTCCTCGATCACCATGTCGGCCAGGCTGCGGGCGTCCAGCAGCTCCATCACGATCCACGGGCGGCCACCCTCGGTGACCACGTCGTAGACCTGCACCACTGCCGGGTGCTGGATCGCGGCGGCGGCACGGGCCTCCCGCAGCGTCCGTTCGTAGAGCGCGTCCCGGTCGCTCGGGGCGAGCCCCGGCGGGAGGACGACCTCCTTGACCGCCACATCACGGCGCAGCAACGTGTCTGTGGCCCGCCAGACCGTGCCCATGCCTCCGTTGCCCACGGGGGAGCGCAGCGAGTAGCGACCACCGATGGTGGTGCCGGGCGCCGCGCGTCCAGTGGGGGGACTGGCCGGTCCGCCGCTCCACGTCGGAATCTGAGTCACAGAAAAGCCACCGGGGGATATCGAGGGGGCTGGGACACAACCCCTCTATCTTGCTGGTTCCGACGCCCGATGCGAAACCCGACGCGGCGGGCGTTTACCTACTCGACGGTATGTGGTCGGCCGCTCACCTCCGGTGGGTCGCCGCCGGGAGGTGTGCGGTATCCCTCACCCACCTGGCGGTCTGCGCGTCCTACCATCCGGTAATGAGCGATGCGCGGTCAAGCGAGTCGGGTTTCCCGATCCAGGGCGTCTACACGGCGGCAGACCTTCCGGCGGACCTGGACGCCCGGCTGGGCGAGCCGGGCGAGTTCCCGTACACCCGCGGGGTCTACCCGACGATGTACACGTCCCGGCCCTGGACCATGCGACAGTACGCCGGGTTCGGCACGGCGACCGAGAGCAACGCGCGCTACCACCAGCTGCTGCGCGCCGGCACCATGGGCCTGTCGGTCGCGTTCGACCTGCCCACCCAGATGGGGTACGACTCGGACGACCCGATCGCGCACGGCGAGGTGGGCAAGGTCGGCGTGGCCATCGACTCCATCGAGGACATGCGCACGCTGTTCGGCGGCATTCCGCTGGACAAGGTCTCCACCTCGATGACCATCAACGCGCCCGGCTCGGTGCTGCTGCTGCTCTACCAGCTCGTGGCCGAGGAGAACGGCGTGCCCGGGGCGGCACTCAACGGCACGATCCAGAACGACATCCTCAAGGAGTACATCGCCCGGGGGACGTACATCTTCCCGCCGAAGCCCTCGCTGCGGCTGGTCGCGGACACCTTCGCCTACTGCCGGGCCGAGGTGCCGAAGTGGAACACCATCTCCATCTCCGGCTACCACATGGCCGAGGCCGGTGCCTCGCCCGCGCAGGAGGTCGCGTTCACGCTCGCCAACGGCGTGGAGTACGTCCGCGCGGCGCTCGCCGCCGGGCTGGCCGTGGACGACTTCGCGCCCCGCCTGTCGTTCTTCTTCGTGGCCCGCACCACGCTGCTGGAGGAGGTCGCGAAGTTCCGCGCGGCCCGGCGGATCTGGGCCCGGCTGATGCGCGACGAGTTCGGCGCGAAGAACCCGAAGTCGATGATGCTGCGGTTCCACACCCAGACCGCGGGCGTGCAGCTCACCGCCCAGCAGCCGGAGGTGAACCTGGTCCGGGTGGCGGTGCAGGGCCTCGGCGCGGTGCTCGGCGGCACCCAGTCGCTGCACACGAACAGCTTCGACGAGGCCATCGCGCTGCCCACCGAGAAGGCGGCCCGGCTGGCGCTGCGGACCCAGCAGGTGCTGGCGTACGAGACGGACCTGACCGCCACCGTCGACCCGTTCGCCGGGTCGTACGTCGTGGAGGCGATGACCGCCGAGGTGGAGGCGGCCGCCACCGAGCTGATGGACCGGGTCTTCGACCACGGTTCGGCGGTGGACGCGATCGAGGCCGGGTTCCAGAAGCGGGAGATCGAGCAGTCCGCGTACCGGATCGCCCAGGAGATCGACTCGGGCGAGCGGGTGGTGGTCGGACTCAACCGGTTCCAGATCGACGAGGAGGAGCCGTACGAGCCGCTGCGGGTGGACCCGTCGATCGAGGCGGCGCAGGGCGAGCGGCTGGCCCGGCTGCGTGCCGAGCGGGACTCGGGCGCGGTCGAGCGGGCCCTGGCCGAGCTGCGTGCCGCCGCCGAGGGGGACACCAACGTGCTCTACCCGATGAAGGAGGCGCTGCGCGCCCGCGCCACGGTCGGCGAGGTCTGCGGAACGCTGCGCGAGGTGTGGGGGATCTACCGGCCCAGCGACCGGTTCTGATTCGTCCGGCGGCGGCCCCGCCGCGCACCCTGAGTGCGCGGCGCGGGCCGCCTTCGCGTGTGCGATTCGGCGATTCGGGTAACCGGAACGGGTGAACGGGACGGACAGCGTGTGCGGTCGGCGGTCGGGCGCTCGTGTCACCGTCGGGAGTCTTCCGGCAGCCGACAGTTGTCGTGCAATTGTCGGAGCGGCAGTTAATTGCCGCGACTAATGCGACAATTCGGAACGACGGGTCGGTATTTGTGGCCGTTGAAACGGTTACGCGTTGTAGGAGGTGGGAGGCGGATGACGGCGTTCGACCGCGATCTACCTGCTGTCCCGCAGATATTCGAGCCCTCTCACCAGGGCATTCGTGACGCTGCGCGGTCCGACCGCTACGCGAAAGATGTTGCGCAGCGTCACCGTCGGAGGTCTAGGCTGTCTGCTGTCCGACCCGAAGATCCATCCACTTCTAGTGATCGAGAATTCGACGTGACGAGTGCGTTGACGCTGCCTTCCGGCGGCCTGCTGTCGTCGTCCCGGCCCGAGGCGCCGACCGGTTACCAGCCCCTGCCCTTCGAGCTCGACCATCTGCTCGCGCTGCGCGTACCCGGCCTCATCGCCACCCGCCGTCACATCCACTCCCACCCGGAGCTGTCCGGCGAGGAGTTCGAGACGGCCGCCCTGGTACACCGCGAACTGTCCCTCGCCGGGCTGAAGCCGCGCCTGCTGCCCAAGGGCAACGGCGTCATCTGCGACATCGACGGCCGCCCGGACGGCCCGGTGATCGCGCTCCGCGCCGACATCGACGCGCTGCCGCTGAGCGACCCGAAGGACGTGCCGTACCGCTCGACGGTGGAGGGCGTCTGCCACGCCTGCGGCCACGACGTGCACACGTCGGTGATGCTCGGCGTCGGCATGCTGCTCGCCCAGCTCGCCGACACGGGCCGGCTCGACGGCCGGGTCCGGCTGATCTTCCAGCCCGCCGAGGAGATCCTGCCCTGCGGCTCGCTGGAGGTCATCGAGGCCGGCGGCCTGGACGACGTGGTGCAGATCTTCGCGCTGCACTGCGACCCGAACCTGCCGGTGGGCAAGGTCGGCCTGCGGGTCGGCCCGATCACCGCCGCCGCCGACAACGTCACCGTCCGGCTCACCGGGCCGGGCGGGCACACCGCCCGCCCGCACCTGACCGTCGACCTGGTGGACGCGCTCGGCCGCCTGGTCACCGAGGTGCCGACGCTGATCAGCCGCCGGGTGCCGGCCAACAGCGGGCTGCTGCTGGTGTTCGGCCACGCGTCGGCCGGCACCCGTTACAACGTCATCCCGTCCGAGGCGTGCGCGGCCGGCACCCTGCGGGTGATGGACCGCGACACCTGGGACCAGGCACCCAAGATCGTGGCTCAGGTGGTGCGGGACGTGCTCGCCCCCACCGGCGCCACGGTCGACCTGGAATACCTGCGTGGCCGGCCCCCGGTGACCAATGACGCCGGTGCCATCGGTGTGCTCACCGCGGCCACCGCCGCGGCGCTCGGCCCCGACGGCATCGCCGAGACGCCGCAGAGCATGGGCGGCGAGGACTTCTCCTGGTACCTGGAGCACGTGCCGGGCGCGCTCGCCCGCCTCGGCGTCGGCCGCAGCGGGCCCAACGTGGACCTGCACCGGGCCTCGTTCGACGTGGACGAGCGCGCCATCGAGGCGGGCGTACGCCTCATGGTCCAGACCGCGCTGCGGGCACTGGCGGCGGCGCGCTGACCGGACCGCCGGGCGGTCCCGGCGGCACCGGTGCCGCCGGGTTCGGCCCGGGCGGCGGCGTCCGCCGGGCCCGCACCCGGCGCCGCCACAGGAGCAGCAACCACAGCGGTACGCCGATCACGACCGCGAAGGGCAGCACCGCGCCGAGCACTGTGAGCAGGACCCGGGCCGAGGCCAGGAACGCCGTCCAGCCACCGCCCAGCCCGGCCAGGAAACCCAGGTCGGCCTCCTCCTCGGCGGTGCTGGCGTCCTGACCGAGGAACGTCACGGTGATGGTGGAGAGCGAGGTCAGGTCCGCCAGCCGGCGCTTGCGGGCCTCCAACGAGGCCAGGTCCGCCTGCCGGGTGCCCACCTCGTTCTCCAGCCGCACCAACTCGTCCACCGAGGTGGCCCGGGCGAGCAGCTTCCGGGCGCTCTCCACCCGCGCCCGCTGGGTGGCGATCCGGGCGTCCAGGTCCACCACCTGCTCGGTGACGTCCTCGGTGCGGATCTCCCGGCGCTCCTGCCGGCCGAGGCCGGCGAGCTGGTCGATCACCGCGCTGAACCGGTCCGCCGGCACGCGCAGTGTCAGCGCCGCCCGCGCCTCGGCGGCCCGGCTCGACCGCCGGTCCGCGCCGACGAACCCGCCGGCCGCTGTCACAGCCGTGGTCGCCTCCCGCGCGGCGGCCTCCACATCGTCCACCCGGACCTGCATGGTCCCGGTGTAGATGATGGACCGCTGGTCGACCCGCAGGTCAGCGCCGCCGGTGCCGCCGGGGGCGGCCTGGTCGCGGTCCGCGCCACCGCCGTCCGCGCCGCCCTCGGCGGCCTGCTCGCGTCCCGCGCCCGAGTCGGCGGCCGGCGCGGCCGAGTCGCTGCCACTGTCGCCGCCCGCCCCGCAGGCGCCCACACCCAGCGCCGCTATCAGACCCACAGCCACCAGGGCCACGCCCCGGAGTCGTCGTCCACCCATTCCCCGTACTCCGATCGTCGACGGCCCCGCCCACCGGGACCGATACCTCGGACGTGACGCGTGGTCGCGCCGGTTCCGGCAGACTGCGCTGAGGACATCACGATTCGATAATCGAGGAGTCACGATGCAGGTCACCAAGTACGCCCACTCCTGTCTCCGGCTGGAGCACGACGGTGCGGTGCTCGTCGTCGACCCGGGTGTCTTCAGCGATCCCGCCGCGCTGGACGGGGCGGACGCGGTGCTGGTCACCCACGAACACCCGGACCATGTGGACGTCGGCGCGCTGACCCGGGCACTGGAGCGGCGGCCGGTGCCGGTGCACGGCCCCGCCTCGCTCGCCGGAGTGCTCGGCGACGCCGCCGAGGCGCTGGTGACGGTCGAGCCCGGACAGTCGTTCACAGTCGCCGGGGTGCCGGTGCGGGCGTACGGCGGGCAGCACGCGGTCATCCACCCGGACATCCCGGTGATCCAGAACATCGGCTACCTCTTCGCCGACGTGGTGTACCACCCGGGTGACGCGTTGTTCGTGCCCGACGACGTGCAGGTGGACACGCTGTTCGCCCCGATCCACGCGCCCTGGTCGAAGTTCTCCGAGGTGGTCGACTTCATCCGCGCGGTCGCGCCGCGCCGGGCGTACGCGCTGCACGACGGGCTGCTCAACGACAACGGCTTCGGCGTGCTGGACCGGCAGTACACGGCGATGTCCAACACCGACTACCGCCGTCTGGAGCCGGGCACCCGGATCGACGCCTGAACATGGCCGAGGTGCCCGCGGAGGTGATCCGGCAGCTCTACGCCACGCCGCCGGACCGGTTCGTCGCGGCCCGGGACGCCGCCGTCGCGCAGGCGCGGCAGTCCGGCGATCCGCGTACCGCCCGGGAGATCGGCAAGCTGCGCCGCCCCACAGTGGCGGCCTGGCTGGTCAACCTGCTGGCGATCCGCCGGCCCGAGCTGGTCGCCGACCTGAGCCAGCTCGCCGAGTCATTGCGCGCCGCGCAGCGCGACCTGCGCGGCGGCAAGCTCCGGGAACTGTCCGCGCAGCGGCGCGCCGTCGTGGGCGCGCTGGTGGCGGAGGTACGCCGGCTCGCCGCCGCCGAACCCGCCGCGCCCCCGGCCGGGAAGCTGCCGCTGGGCGAGGTGGAGGCGACACTCAACGCCGCGCTCTCCGACACCGAGGTGGCCGGACAGGTACGCGCCGGACGCCTGCTGCGGGCCAGCCACTACGCCGGGTTCGGCGAGGTGCCCCGCCCCCAACTGCGGCTCGTGACAGGGGGCGAGGAGGCGCCGGTCGTACCGGATCGGGCGGCCGAGCGGGCCGACGCGCGCCGGGCCCGCGACGAGCGCGCGGCGCGGGCCGAACGGGCCGGGCGGCGGCGGACCGCGACCCGGGAGCTGACCCGGGCCCGCGCGGACCTCGACCGGGCCGAGAAGGAGCTGGCCACGGCCGACGCGGCCGAGCGGGACGGCGCCGCGACGCTGGACCGGATCGAGACCGAACTGGCCGAGTTGGAACGTCGCCGGGCCGTGGCCGAGCAGGATCTGAGCCGGGCCCGGCTGGCCCGCCGGGGCGCGGAACGGGCGGTCACCGCGGCCCGGCGCCGGGCCGGTGAGGTGGAGGCCGTGTTGGAGGCGCTGGACGCCGAAGAGGGGGATGCCGACACCGGTGACCACGCGGCAGACTGAGCGTGATGAATGGCAACGGTGGAGTGACGGCGACGGGCGGCCGATGACCCCGGAACAACTCGCCGCCGCCTGCAAACCGCTCGTGCTCGAACTCGGGGAGGCGTTCGCCCGCTGCCCGTCGACGCTGCGCCGGGCGCGGCTGCTCGGCATCTCCGGGTGGGCCTTCTACATCACCGGGCGGGCCGGGGCGCTCGGTGACGTCCGCGCCGAGACGGTCGCCGCGGCGCTCGGCTTCATCGCGCCGGAAGCGGTCACCGACGGCTGGGACGCCGCCGCGCGGACCGTCCCGCCGCTGGAGGTGGCCGCCGCCAACCTGGCCGAGTGCTGCCGGTGGGGCACCGCCCGGCTGGGCGACGGCGCCGAGTCGTCCCGGCTCGCCGCGCTGATGAGCCGGGCGGTCGACGCGGCGGACGGCAGCGGCATGCCGCTGTTCGCCGCCTGGCGGGCCATGCCGGTGCCCGATCCGTCGCCCGGTGCGCGGGCGGCTGTGGGCATGCTGCTGCTGCGTGAGCACTTCGCCGGGGCGTACCTGCTGGCGGTGCGCGCGGCCGGGCTGACGCCGCTGGAGGCGGTGCTGGCCGGGCCGGAGGGCGAGACGGGCGCGGCCGCGTGCGGCTGGGTGCCCCCGTACCCGCCGGTCGGGCCACTGGTGCGGCGCCGGCTGTGGGCCGAGGCGGTGACCGACCGGCTGGCGTCGGCGGCGTTCCGTGCGTTGAGCACCGCCGAGGGCGCTGAGCTGCTGAGTCTGCTCGGCGCCGCGCGGCAGCGCGCCCGCGGCGGATAAATGGGAGGCGACGCGGCCGGTCCGGCTGCCAGGATCTGGCCCGTGACGCTCCCCGCCGGCTGGTCGGCCCGCCGCCCGACCCTCGACGACGTGCCCGCGATCCTGGCGGTGGTGCACGCCGCCGACACGTTCGCCGTGGGCTATCCCGACTTCGACGACGAGGACGTGCGGTCCGCGCTGACCGCGCCCCACGTCGACCCGGCCCGGGACTCCTGGCTGGTCACCGACCCGGACGGTACGGCGGTCGCCTGGTCGATCCTGGCCAACCCGAGCGGGGTGGGCCGGGAGTGGGTGGACGTCCTCGTCGACCCCGACCGCGGCGCCGACCTGCGCGCGCCGCTGCTGGCCCGGCTGCTGGAGCGGGTCGCCGAACGGGCCGCCGAGCGCGGCCTGCCCGCGCTGACCGCCCGCACCGGCGTGTACGCGCCGGAGACCCGCTGGGCCGGTGAGCTGACCGAGGCCGGGTTCACCCGGATCAAGCGCTACATCCGGATGAGCCGTTCGCTCGCCGGCCTGCCCGCCGAGCCGGCGCCACCGCCCGGGGTGACCGTCCGGCCGCTGCGCGCCGACGACGAGAGCGACATGCGACTGTTCCACCGGATCTACGACACCGCGTTCCGGGACACCCCGGACCACGACCCGCTCGACTTCGAGCAGTGGCGGGACCTGCTGCCGTCGTACGGGAAGGTCTGGGACGAGTGGTTCCTGGCCGAGGTCGACGGCGAGCCGGCCGGTGCGCTCCAGTCCTCAGACCAGGCACTCGACCAGGGCCTGGGGTGGGTGCGGACGCTGTCGGTGCTGCCCGCGTACCGGCGTCGGGGGGTGGGCGCGGCGCTGCTGCGCCGGGCCTTCGCGGTCTACGCGGCGAAGGGCCGCGCCGGGGCCGGGCTCGGCGTCGACCTGGCCAACCCGACCGCGCCGGTCACGCTCTACCGCTCCGTCGGGCTGGTGGAGGAGCGCTGGACCGACATGTACGAGCGGAGTGTGCCCGCCTCGCGGGTGTGACCCGGCACCCCCGTAGCGGGGTCGACGAGCGACCGGCAGGCCGCGCGGCGCACACTGTGGGTGTGGGAGACGCGCTACGCGGACGCGGTGCCGGTGGGGCGGGACCGCAGCTCGGTGACGTAGTCGTCCGGCGCGCCCGCCTTCTCCGCGGCGTTGGCGATCTCCGAGAGGTACCAGGCTGTGGGCAGCCCGCCCTCGTACCCGTCGAACACGTAGACCCACGCGGTCACGTCGCCGTCGAGCGTCGAGACGCGGACGGTCAGCCTGCGGTACGTCTCGGCGGTCACGCCCTCGATCTCGTCGAGCTGCGCGGCGTCGTACGGGTGGATGTCGTAGAGCGCCACGAACACCCGGTCACCGGGGGACTCGACAACGGTGCTGACCGAGCCCTCCCACCCGATGACGTCCTCGCCGGCGAAGGTGAGCCGCCACCCCTCAAGCCAGCCGGTGCCCACCATCGGCGAATGCGGGCAGTAGGCGCGCATGCGGGCGGGGTCCAGGTTCGAGCCGTAAGCAGCGTAGAGACGCACGGCGACGACGATAGCCCGGCTGGCGGGTGGGGGAGAATACGACAGTGCGTGTCGAACCCGACGGGGAGAAGAAAGTCACTGTGAGCACAGACGAGGGGCGACTGCTGTGAGCGCTAGGAGTGCAGCGGAGCGGAGCCCCGCAGTCGCGAACGAAGGGATGGCTCTGTGAGCCAGATCGTGATCATCGGCGGCGGGCCGGCCGGGTACGAGGCGGCTCTGGTCGCCGCGCAGTTGGACGCCGATGTCACAGTGGTCGAGGCGGAGGGTGCCGGCGGCGCCTGCGTGCTCTCCGACTGCGTGCCCTCCAAGACGTTCATCGCCAGCTCCGAGGTGGTCACCGGCTACCGGGACACCGAGGAGTTCGGGGTGCACTCCGACGGCCTGGAGGCGGTCACCGTCGACGCCCGGGCGGTGCACGAGCGGGTCAAGCGGCTCGCGCTGGCCCAGTCCGCCGACATCCACACCAAGCTGGTCAAGGCCGGGGTCGAGTTCGTCGCCGGCACGGCACGGCTCGGCGAGGACACGCTCGGCCACACCCACCGGGTGATCGTCACCCCGGCCGACGGCGGCGAGGAATACTCGATCGCCGCGTCGACGGTGCTCGTGGCGACCGGCGCGACCCCCCGCCAGTTGCCCACCGCCGTACCGGACGGTGAGCGCATCCTGACCTGGCGTCAGGTGTACGACCTGCCCGACCTGCCCGAGCACCTGATCGTGGTCGGCTCCGGCGTGACCGGCGCCGAGTTCGCCAGCGCGTACCTGGCCATGGGCGTCAAGGTCACGCTCGTGTCCAGCCGCGACCGGGTCATGCCGCACGAGGACGCCGACGCCGCGATGGCGATCGAGCGGGTGTTCCGCAACCGGGGCATGAGCATCCTGAACAACTCCCGCGCCGAGGCGGTCCGCCGCGTCGGTGACGGCGTCGAGGTGGTGCTCTCCGACGGCCGGCAGGTGACCGGATCGCACGCGCTGATCGCGGTCGGCTCGATCCCGAACACCGCCGACCTGGGCCTGGCCGAGTACGGCGTGGAGCTGGCCCGGGGCGGTTACGTCACCGTCGACCGGGTCTCCCGTACCAACGTGCCGGGCATCTACGCGGCGGGCGACTGCACCGGCGTGCTGCCGCTCGCGAGCGTCGCGGCCATGCAGGGCCGGATCGCCATGTGGCACGCGCTGGGCGAGGCGGTGCGGCCGCTGCGGCTGCGTACCGTCGCGGCGAACGTCTTCACCGACCCGGAGCTGGCCACCGTCGGCGTCTCCCAGGACGAGGTGGACGCCGGCAAGACCCCGGCCCGCCAGGTGATGCTGCCGCTGTCCGGCAACGCCCGGGCGAAGATGGACGACCTGGCCGACGGCTTCGTCAAGCTGTTCTGCCGGCCGGCGAGCGGCCAGGTGATCGGCGGTGTGGTGGTGGCGCCGAAGGCGAGCGAGCTGATCCTGCCGATCACGATGGCGGTGGAGAACAACCTCACCGTCAACGAGCTGGCCCACACCATCACCATCTACCCGAGCCTGTCCGGCTCCATCACCGAGGCCGCCCGCCAGCTCATGCTCCACGAGCTGGAGTAGTCCGGTCCCGCACCTTCTTTCGTCGATCATGGAGTTGCGGCCCCCGATCCGACCGGAATGCCCGGTCTGTGCGGGGCCACAACTGCATGATCGACGACCCTGGTCAGGGTGAGGTGCAGGGCCAGGGTGGCCAGCAGGGCCGTCTCGGTCAGGATGAGCAGGCGCTCGATCAGGCCGAGCAGGGCCCGGTCGCCGGGGTAGGCGGACCAGATCATCGCGCCCGCCAGCACCAGGCTGGCCAGGGTCAGTCCGCGCAGCCAGGCGGCGGCTCCGGCGACCGGGTGGCGGGCCAGCAACCAGCCGGCCACCGGCAGGGCCAGGAACGACAGCACCGAGGCGTACCGGTGCGCGTACGCGGCCATGTCCATGGGCGTACCCGGCTCGTTCGTGGGCACCACGGCGGCGGCCAGCAACCCGGCCGACCAGGCGGTCAGCAGCGCGAGCGGCACCCGGCCCGCACCGACCCGGCGCAGCGCCGGCAGGAGCACGACACTGGCCGCCGCGAGCACCGCCATCGCGGTGTCGATGACGCCGCCCCGATCGGAGACGGCGAAGTCGCTGACGGTCAGCGACCAGGGATCCAGATCGTCGCTCACCTCCAGGTGACCGATCATCGCGAGCACCGCCGCCAGGACGATCCCGCCGAGGGCCAACAGGCCGCTGCTCCGCGTTCCAGGCATACGGCCAGCCTGTCGCCGGAACCGCCCCAGACGGATCCGGGACCACCACCCACTTCGCTACCCGGGTCGTCCCCTACCGGACCCCCGAGAACGCGTCAGGCCACGTCCAGGCGGATGTTCCCGATTCGGGCGACCACATCGAGGTGGCCGCCCAGGCCGGTTACGTAGGCGCGCAGGATGTCCAGGTTGACACTCTCGCCGTTTTCGATCTGGCTGATCCGTGCCTGAGACAAACCGGCCGCTTCCGCCAGCTGGGCCTGGGTCATGCCCAGCTGCTTGCGGATCTCCGCCAGCTGCGCGCCGCTGACCGAAGCCAGCATCTGCTCTCGGATTTGCCCCCGCCTGGCCACACGCTCGCTGTCGTCCCACGAGGGATCGATACTTCGGGCTTTCGCCTTGACGTCGCGCCAGTTCGCCCCACCACTCATGGCTGTTCTTCCTTCAAGTTGATCAGGTGCTCCTGGAACCGCTCGTCCGCCAATGGAATGGCGAGCCGGTACCAACTCTGCCACTGCCCCGCCTTGTCCCCGGCCACCAGGAAGATGGCTTCACGGGAGGGGTCGAACGCGAAGATCATCCGAACCTCTGAGGCGCCGCTCGAACCTGGTCGTAGCTCTTTCATGTGGTGATACGCGCTGCCCTTGAGTCGGTCCACCAGTGGCCGGCCCAGGGCGGGGCCGTGCTCCGCCAGTAGGTCGAGTGCCTCGCTGACGAGGTCAGCGGTGCTCGGTTCACTCGCGCACAGGTCCAGGAACCAGCGCTCGACCTCGGGATGAAGCCTGATCTCCCACACCTGGTCAATATAAACGGAACTTATAAGCGCGCGGGTCAACTCCGCGTCAGTTGCCGGTCGAGTCGGCGGTGGCCTCGGCGCGGGTCTGCCGGGCGCTGCTGATCCAGGTCATCGCCCACCCCGCCAGCGCGAACCCGGCCGCGGCCACCCCGCCGATCAGCAGCAGCCGCCACGCCGAGTGGGTCAGCGCCGTACCGCCGAGGTGGCCGACGAGCGTGCCGTAACTGGACCAGGCGAGCGCCGCCGCCGCCTCGTAGGGCAGGAACAGCCGGTACGGGTAGCGGCTGCGTCCGGCCGAGAAGCAGGCCGCCATCCGGCCACCGGGCACGAAACGGCAGAGCAGGATCACCAGCGGCCCCGGTTCGCGCAGCCCACGGGTGACGCGAGTGACCGCCCGGCGTGCCCGTCCGGGTGGCGTGGCGCGTGCCGCGCGGCGGGTCGGCGTGCTGCGGCCGATCAGGTAGCAGGCCAGGTCACCGATGAAGACTCCGGCCGCGCCGACCGCGATGGTCAGCGGCAGGCTGAGCCCGCCGTACACGGTCAGCGCCCCGCTGGTGATCATCACGAGCTGGGTCGGCACCACCGGGACGAAGGCGTCGGCGATCAGCAGGATCAGCAGCAGCGCGTACGCCCACATGGGCGACGCGACGTCAGAGATGAGTTCGGCCACGACCGCCACCTCGCCGGGGTTCTCCGTTCGACCGGATCGAGCCTGACGCCGTGTCCGGCGTCACCACCACCGGCCCCACCGCACGGTGACAGCCGACACCGGCAGGCCGTAGATGGGAAACGAGGCGACCTGCCCGCGAGTGACGGGTCACCGGTGCACACGCCCCGGGGCGGGGCGGCGCATCGTCGATTCCCGGCGTACCGTTGGTCGGACGCGGCACCGGAGTCGTCGGGTCCCCCGTTCCTGACGACCGGGCCGCCGCGGGTCGCCGGCAGGTCCCGTGCCGGCGACCCGCACCCACTCTCCGAAACTCAGGTGCGCCGTCGATGTCCGCGTGCCTATCGTTCGGGCATGCGCAGCGCGGTAGTGACCACGACGCCGGGTGTTCCCGGCGCGCCGCACTGACGTTTCCGTCGACGAGGCCCCGGGGCGATCCGCTCCGGGGCCTCGCGGCGTTCCGGGCCTGCTCGCCTCCGGGTCGTACCCGATCAAGGAGAGCGACATGATCGACCACCGCAGGCTCGGCCGGGACCTGGAGCTGTTCGTCTCCGACCCGCTCGCGGGCGCCGGGCTGCCGATCTGGCTGCCGGCCGGCGCCGCCGCCCGGCACGCCGTCGAGGAGTACGTCCGGGAGCTGGAGCGCCGGGCCGGCTACCGGCACGTCTACTCCCCGCCGCTGGGCAAGCGGGAGCTGTTCGAGCTGTCCGGGCACCTGGGCTACTTCGCCGACGACATGTTCCCGCCGATGCGGCTGAGCGCCGACGACGAGTTCGTGCTGCGCCCGGCGCTGTGCCCGCACCACGCGCTGGTGTTCCGCGCCCGCGGCCGCTCCTACCGGGAACTGCCGCTGCGGGTCGCCGAGCTGGGCGGCATGTACCGGGCGGAGCGTTCCGGGGTGCTGGGCGGGCTGTCCCGGGTGCGCGCCATCTCGCTCAACGACGCGCACAACTTCTGCGCGCTGGAGCAGGTCGGCGACGAGGTCCGCGAGATCCTGCGGCTGATCGGCGAGGCGCACGCCGCGCTCGGCGTCCGTCCCGCCAGGTTGCGGTTGTCGCTGCGCGGGCTGGGTCAGCGGTACGTGGGCGACGACGCCGGCTGGGCGCGGGCCGAGGAGCTGCTCCGCGCGGCGCTCGACGGGGTGGACGTCGTCGAGGCGCCGGGCGAGGCCGCGTTCTACGGCCCGAAGATCGACATTCAGATCGTGGACGCGGCCGGCCGGGAGTCGACCATCTCCACCGTCCAGCTCGACTTCGACAAGCCGGAGCGGTTCGACCTGTCGTACACCGACTCGGACGGCCGCCGGAAACGGCCGGTGATGGTGCACCGGAGCCTCGTCGGCAGCATGGAGCGGCTGTTCGCGTACCTGATCGAGGTGTACGAGGGCGCCTTCCCCGCCTGGTACGCCCCGGTGCAGTTGCTGCTGCTGCCGGTGGACGCGGCGCAGGCCGACGCGGCCGTCGGGCTGGCCCGCCGGGCCGAGGCGGCCGGGCTGCGCGTCGAGGTGGACCACGCCGGTTCGCTGGGTGCCCGGATCCGGGACGCGTCCCGCCGCCGCGTCCCGTACACCGGGGTTCTGGGCCCCCGGGAGGCGGCCGACGGTTCGGTCTCGCTGCGCCTGCGCGACGGCCGGGTGCTCGACCCGATGCCCGCCGCGCAGGCGCTGGGCCTGGTCGGCGCGGTGGTCGCGAGCCGGTCGGCGGGGCTGCTCCCGCCGGCCTGACCCCGGCCCGTCCGGGTGCCGGGAAGGCACCCGGACGGCGGCCGGTGCCGGACCTGTGGCCGGGTCCATCTCAGTTCCCGACCGGCGTGCCGGCGCCGGCACGCATTCCCGGCGGGCCGGCCGGGGCGGGCGCCGGCACCTCGTCGGAGATCACCGCGCCGCTGAACTGCGCCCGGTAGAGCCGGGCGTACGCGCCACCGGCGGCGACGAGCTGGTCGTGGGTGCCCTGCTCGACGATCCGGCCCTGCTCCATCATCAGGATCAGGTCGGCGTCGCGGATGGTGGAGAGCCGGTGCGCGATCACGAAGCTCGTCCGGTCCGACCGCAGCGCCGCCATGGCGCGTTGGAGCAGCACCTCGGTGCGGGTGTCCACCGAGCTGGTCGCCTCGTCCAGGATCAGCAGCGACGGCTCGGCCAGGAACGCCCGGGCGATGGTGATGAGCTGCTTCTCCCCGGCGCTGACGTTGCTGCCCTCCTCGTCGATCACCGTGTCGTAGCCGTCCGGGAGGCTGCGGACGAACCGGTCCACGAACGTCGCCCGGGCGGCGGCGAGGATCTCGTCCTCGGTGGCGTCCGGCCGGCCGTAGGCGATGTTGTCCCGGATGGTCCCGCCGAACAGCCAGGTGTCCTGGAGCACCATGCCGATCCGGCCGCGCAGGTCGTCGCGGCGCATCGTGGAGATGTCCACCCCGTCCAGCGTGATCCGCCCGGCGTCCAGTTCGTAGAACCGCATGACCAGGTTGACCAGCGTGGTCTTGCCGGCGCCGGTGGGGCCGACGATGGCGACCGTGTGACCGGGCTCGGCGACCAGCGACAGGTCGTCGATGAGCGGCTTCTCCGGGTCGTACCGGAAGGAGACGTGCTCGAACTCGACGCGCCCGTGCGGGTCGGCGACCCGGGCCGGCTCGGCCGGGTCCGGGCTCTGCTCGCCGGCGTCGAGCACCGCGAAGACGCGCTCGGCCGAGGCCACGCCGGACTGCAGCAGGTTGGCCATCGACGCGACCTGGGTGAGCGGCTGGGTGAACTGCCGCGAGTACTGGATGAACGCCTGCACGTCACCGAGGCTCATCGAGCCCGACGCCACCCGCAGGCCGCCGACCACGGCGATCGCGACGTAGCTGAGGTTCCCGATGAAGAACATCGCCGGCATGATCAGCCCGGAGACGAACTGCGCGCCGAAGCCGGCTCGGAACAGCTCCTCGTTCTTGGCGTGGAAGGCGGCCTCGACCTCCTTCTGCCGGCCGAAGACCTTGACCAGCTCGTGCCCGGTGTACGCCTCCTCGATCTGGCCGTTCAGCTCGCCGGTGTGCTTCCACTGGGCAATGAACTTGCCCTGCGACCGCTTGGCGATCTGGCCGGTGACCACCACCGACAGCGGCACCGCGACGAGCGCGACGACAGCCAGCAACGGCGAGATCCAGAACATCATCGCGAGTACGCCGACGACGGTGAGCAGCGACGTGAGCAACTGGCTCA
The DNA here is from genome assembly GCF_003667485.1 of Micromonospora sp. BL1. Taxonomy (NCBI): domain Bacteria; kingdom Bacillati; phylum Actinomycetota; class Actinomycetes; order Micromonosporales; family Micromonosporaceae; genus Micromonospora; species Micromonospora sp. BL1. Next base: position 15,824 of record NZ_RCVK01000216.1, on the reverse strand, counting down.
GCGTCTGCTGGAGCGTCTGCGACACGTTGTCGATGTCGTTGGTGACCCGGCTGAGCAGCTCACCCCGGGGCTGCTTGTCGAAGTAGGGCAGCGGCAGCCGGTTGAGCTTGTCCTCCACGTCGGCGCGCAGCGTCAGCACGGTGCGCTGCACCACGCCGTTGAGCACCCAGCCCTGCGCCCACTGGAGCATGCTCGCGCCGACGTAGAGCACGACGGCGAACGCCAGCACCCGGCCCAGCGCGTCGAAGTCGATGCCGGCGCCCGGGATCACGTCCATCCGGGCCAGCATGTCGGCGAGGTTGCCGTTGCCCTCGGCGCGGGCCGCCTCCGCTGCCGCCTCGGTGGTGGTGCCGGGTGGCAGCTGCCGCCCGATCACCCCGCTGAAGATGATGTCGGTGGCGTGGCCGAGCACCTTCGGCCCGATCACGCTGAGCCCGACGCTGGCCAGGGCCAGCGCGAGCACGCCGGTGAGCTGGAGCCGGTACGGCCGCAGCCGCCCCAGCAGCCGGCGTGCCGACGGCCCGAAGTTCATCGCCTTCTCGGCCGGCATGCCCATGCTCATGTGCGGCGGGCCGCCGCCGGGACGCCGCCCGGCCGGAGGCAGCCGGGACGGCTCGTTCTTCTGCTGCGGAACCGACGAGGTCACGCGGCCACCTCCGCCGTCTGCTGCGACGCGACGATCTCGGCGTACGTGGGGCAGCTCTCCAGCAGTTCCTCATGTCGTCCCATCCCGACGACACCCCCGTCCTCGAGCACGATGATCTGGTCGGCGTCGACGATCGTGGAGACCCGCTGGGCCACGATCACCACCGCCGCGTCCGCGGTGACCGGCTTGAGGGCGGCCCGCAGCCGGGCGTCCGTGCCGAGGTCGAGCGCGGAGAAGGAGTCGTCGAAAAGGTAGATCTCCGGTTTGCGGACGAGCGCGCGGGCGATGGCCAGGCGTTGCCGCTGGCCGCCGGAGACGTTCGTGCCGCCCTGCGCGATCGGTGCCTCCAGCCCGCCCGGCATCTCGGCGACGAAGTCGCGCGCCTGGGCGATCTCCAGCGCGGCCCACAGATCGGCGTCGGTGGCGTCCGGGTTGCCGTAGCGCAGGTTGCTGGCGACAGTGCCGGTGAACAGGTACGGCCGCTGGGGCACCAGCCCGATCCGCCGCCACAGTTCGTCCGGGGCCAGGTCCCGTACGTCCACGCCGTCGACCAGGACCGCGCCGGCGGTCGGGTCGACGAGCCGGGGGATGAGCGTCAGCAGCGTGGTCTTGCCGGCGCCGGTGGAGCCGATGATCGCTGTGGTCCGGCCCGGTTCGGCGCGGAACGAGATGTCGTGCAGCACCGGGGCGCTCGCGCCCGGGTACTGGAATCCGGCGCCGCGCAACTCCAGCTCGCCCCGGCCGGTGACCTCGGTGACCGGGTCGGCCGCCGGCACCACCGACGAGTCGGTGTCCAGCACCTCCTCGATGCGCTCGGCGCAGACCGCCGCCCGGGGCACCATCATCAGCATGAAGGTGGCCATCATGACCGCCATCAGGATCTGCATCAGGTACTGCAGGAACGCGGTGAGCGCGCCGACCTGGATCTGACCGGAGTCGACCCGTGCCGCGCCGAACCAGAGCACCGCGACGCTGGAGACGTTCAGCACCAGCATCACGATCGGGAAGATCAGCGCCTGGAGCCGCCCGATCCGCAGCGCGGTGGTGGTCAGGTCGGTGTTCGCGACCCGGAACCGGTCGGTCTCGTACGGCTCGCGGACGAACGCCCGGACCACCCGGATGCCGGTGATCTGCTCGCGCAGCACCCGGTTGACCGTGTCGATCCGGGTCTGCATGAGCCGGAAGCCCGGCACCATCCGGCGGATGATCAGGCCCAGCGCGACCGCGAGCACCGGCACGCAGACCAGCATCAGCCAGGAGAGCCCGACGTCCTCGCGTAGCGCCATCACCACGCCACCGACGCTCATGATCGGTGCGGCCACCAGCATGGTGCAGCTCAGCAGCACCAGCATCTGCACTTGCTGGACGTCGTTGGTGTTACGGGTGATCAGGGACGGCGCCCCGAACCGGGCGACCTCGCGGGCGGAGAAGCTGTTGACGCGCCGGAAGATCGAGCCGCGTACGTCGCGGCCGAAAGCCATCGCGGTCTTGGCGCCGAAGTAGACGGCGGCGATCGAGCAGGCGATCTGGAGCAGGCTGACCAGCAGCATCCACCCGCCCGTACGCATGATCTGGTCGGTGTCGCCGACGGCGACGCCCCGGTCGATGATGTCGGCGTTCAGGCTCGGCAGGTAGAGCGAGGCGATGGTGCCGACGAACTGGAACGCCACCACGGCGGCCAGCCATCGTCGGTACGGGCGCAGATGTGTGCGCAGCAGGCGGATCAACACGGATGGCTCCCCGTTGGCGGCTCGGTGTCGGACTCGCTGTCCCGGTTCAACCGACGGAGGTCCCCGTCGGACATGCCGGTGATGATTTCGATCAGGAACTCGCGGATCACCGCCCGTTTCGCGGGGTCGGCGTCGACCGACGTCAACGGCCGGTCGCTGTGGATCATGTCGATGATGGCGCGGGCGTGCTCGCCGCCCTTGTCGGTCAGGGTGAGCCGGACCGTGCGGCGGTCCTCCGGCGCGCGACGGCGGCTGACGAAGCCGTCGCGTTCGAGGGTGTCCACGATGCCGGTGAGCGTGGCGGGCCGGACGAAGCACAGCTCCGCCATTTCTCGGTGGCTCACGTCGCCGGAGCGGAGGAGGATCATCAGGACCCGCATGCCGGCGGACGTGAGCCCGTGGTGTTCGGCCAGGTAACGCCCCCAGTGCTGCTCGACGACGTGACCGGCGATCGAGATCAGCCGGCCGAGTGGCGCGTGCTGCAACGCGTCGGGGAAGCGGACGAGCGGGCCCATGTTCACGAGCGTCAGATTAGCTCCCGAACCATCAGGGCCCAAACTAATTCTGAGAATCTCCTCAGCCGCGGTCGGCGCGCGCGCCCGGCCGGGTCATCCGCCGACGGCCACCGCCAGCGCGGCGGCCACGAAGACGACCTGGAGCACGGTACGGACGCCGAGCGGGGTCACCGGGCGCCCGGCGAGCGTGAGGCGACGCCGCGCGGCGGACACGTTCGCCGGGAACATGGCGAGCATCAGCAGCACCAGCCCGGCCGCCGCCGGGCGCGCCGTGGCCGGGAACAGCAGCGCGAGCGCGCCGGCCAGTTCCAGCACGCCGGTCACGGTGACCAGCAGGTCGGGCCGGGGCAGCGACGGCGGGACCATCGCGATCAGGTCGGCCCGGCGGGACGCGAAGTGGGCCACGCCGGTCAGCACGAACATCAGCGCCAGCCCGACCCGCAGCGCGGGGTGCCACCCGTCCAGGGCGTCCACGCCGAGCAGGCCGGCGATCCGGGCCAGCGCGGTACCGGCGAGGAGTGCGATCAGGGGTGCCATTGTCGATCCCTCCGACGAGCATCTTGTCGATGACAAGATTGCGCGACGGGTGTCATCTTGTCAATGACAAGTTAGGGTGACGGCATGGCCTCGTATCACCACGGCGACCTCCGCCGCGTCCTGCTGAGCACCGCCGCCGAGGCGATCGCCGAGTCCGGGCCGGCCGCGCTGAGCCTGCGTGAGCTGGCCCGCCGCGCCGGCGTCTCGCACGCCGCGCCCGCACACCACTTCGGCGACAAGGCCGGGCTGCTCACCGCGCTCGCCACGCAGGGCTTCGACCTGCTCGCCGACGCGCTGCGGCAGGCCGGGGACGACCTGCTCGACACCGGCGTGGCCTACGTCGGGTTCGCGGTGCGGCACCGGGCGCACTTCGACGTCATGTTCCGGCCCGAGCTGTACCGGGCCGACGACCCGGAGCTGGTCGCCGCCCGCGCGCGGTCGGGGGCACTGCTGCGCGGCGGCGTGGCCCGGCACACCGGGCGGGAGCCGGACACGGACGCGCTGGCCGCCTGGTCGATCGTGCACGGCTTCGCCACGCTCTGGCTCTCCGGCGCGCTGCCGCCCCGGGTGGGCGACGACCCGGAGGCCGCCGCCCGTACCGTGATCGGTCGGTTGTTCAACTGAGCCGCGTCACCAGCTCGTCGGCAGCGGCATCCCCTCGGTGTACCCGGCGGCGCTCTGCACGCCGACGAGCGCCCGCTCGTGGAACTCCTCCAGGCTGCGCGCGCCCGCGTACGTGAACGCGCTGCGTACCCCCGAGATGATCTCGTCGATCAGGTCCTCGACGCCGGGCCGGTTCGGATCAAGGTACATCCGGGCCGAGGAGATGCCCTCCTCGAAGATCGCCTTCCGGGCCCTGTCGAACGCGCTGTCCTCGGCCGTCCGGGCGCTCACCGCACGGGACGATGCCATCCCGAAGCTCTCCTTGTAGCGCCGCCCGTCGGCGTCGGTGTAGAGGTCGCCGGGAGACTCGTAGGTGCCGGCGAACCAGGAGCCGATCATCACGTTCGAGGCACCAGCTGCCAGCGCCAGCGCCACGTCCCGCGGGTGCCGCACGCCGCCGTCGGCCCAGACGTGCCGCCCCAGCGAACGGGCCGCCGCGGCGCAGTCGAGCACCGCGGAGAACTGCGGGCGGCCCACACCGGTCATCATCCGGGTGGTGCACATCGCACCCGGACCGACGCCCACCTTCACGATGTCCGCGCCCGCGCCGACCAGGTCGCGTACGCCGTCGGCGGTCACCACGTTCCCGGCCGCCACCGGCACCGGCGGGTCGAGGCGGCGGACCGCCCGCAGCGCCTGGAGCATCCGCTCCTGGTGCCCGTGCGCGGTGTCCACGACGAGCGTGTCCACCCCCGCCTCCAGCAGCGCGGCGGCCTTGCCGGTGACGTCGCCGTTGATGCCCACGGCGGCGGCGATCCGCAGCCGTCCCCGGTCGTCCACGGCGGGCTTGTAGAGCGTGGCGCGCAGCGCGCCCTGCCGGGTCAGCACCCCGACCAGGCGGCCGTCGCCGTCCACCACCGGGGCGAGCCGCCGGCGGCCCGCCGACAGCCGGTCGAATCCGGTACGCGGGTCCGCGTCCGCCCCAACGGTGTGCAGCTCGGTCGACATCACGTGCCGGAGCTGGGCGAAGCGGTCCACCCCGACGGTGTCCGCCTCGGTCACCACGCCCATCGGTCGCCCGTCCGCGTCGACCACGACCACCGCGCCGTGTGAGCGCTTCGGCAGCAGGTGGATGGCGTCGCCGACGGTGTCGGTCGGGCCGAGCGTGATCGCCGTGTCGTGCACCAGGTGCCGCTGCTTGACCCAGCCGACCACGTTGGCGACGACCTCGATCGGGATGTCCTGCGGGATCACCGCCACCGCGCCGCGCCGGGCCACGGTCTCGGCCATCCGCCGGCCCGCGACGGCTGTCATGTTCGCCACCACCAGCGGGATCGTGGTGCCGGTCCCGTCGGTGGTGGCCAGGTCGACGTCGAGCCGGGAGCCCACCTCGGAACGGTTGGGCGCCATGAAGACGTCGTTGTAGGTCAGGTCGTGCGCGGGGACCGCGCCGTGAAGGAACCGCACCCGGCCATCATTCCCGCCCGGGCGCGGTCCCGCCGCCGGTGGTGGCTCAGACCACCCCCGGCTCGCGTCGTCAGGCGATGGTGCAGATCGCCGCGCCGGCGGTGATCACCGCGCCGACCTCGGCGGCGAGCCCGCCCACCGTGCCGGCCTTGTGCGCGTGCAGCGGCTGCTCCATCTTCATCGCCTCCAGCACCACGACCAGGTCGCCCTCGGCCACCTCGTCGCCGTCCGCGACGGCGATCTTCACGATCGTGCCCTGCATGGGGGAGGTGAGCGTGTCACCGCTGACCGCGGCACCCGCCTTGCCGCCGCCACCCCGGCGGGCCGGCTTCTTCGCGGCGGGCGCGGCTGCCGCCGTACCCGCGCCCAGACCGGCGGGGAGGACGACCTCCAGCCGCTTGCCGCCCACCTCGACCACGACGGTCTCGCGCCCGGCCGGCTCGTCGGCGGCGCCCGCGCCGGCGGTGAAGGCCGGGACGGTGTTGTCCCACTCGGTCTCGATCCACCGGGTGTGCACTGTGAACGGCTCGGCGGTGAACGCCTCGTCGCGGATCACCAGGCGGTGGAAGGGCAGCGCGGTGGCCATGCCGTCGACCACCATCTCGTCGAGCGCGCGGCGGGCCCGCTCCAGCGCCTCGGTACGCGTCTCGCCGACGATGATCACCTTGGCCAGCAGCGAGTCGAAGTTGCCGCCGATCACGTCGCCGGCCGAGATGCCGGTGTCGACCCGCACGCCCGGCCCGGAGGGCAGGCGCAGCGCGGTGACGGTACCCGGGGCGGGCAGGAAGTTGCGGCCCGGATCCTCACCGTTGATCCGGAACTCGATGGCGTGCCCGCGCGGCGTCGGGTCCTCGGTGAAGCGCAGCTTCTCCCCGTCGGCGATGCGGAACTGCTCGCGCACCAGGTCGATGCCGGCGGTCTCCTCGGTGACCGGGTGCTCGACCTGCAGTCGCGTGTTGACCTCCAGGAACGAGATCGTGCCGTCCGCGCCGACCAGGTATTCCACGGTGCCGGCGCCGTGGTAGCCGGCCTCCCGGCAGATGGCCTTGGCGCTGTCGTGGATCTGGGCGCGCTGGGCGTCGGTGAGGAAGGGCGCGGGCGCCTCCTCGACCAGCTTCTGGTGGCGGCGCTGCAACGAGCAGTCCCGGGTGCCCACCACGATCACGTTGCCGTGCTGGTCGGCCAGCACCTGCGCCTCGACGTGGCGCGGCTTGTCCAGGTAGCGCTCGACGAAGCACTCGCCCCGCCCGAACGCGGCGACCGCCTCGCGGGTGGCCGACTCGAACAGGTGCGGGATCTCCTCCATGGTGCGGGCGACCTTGAGGCCGCGCCCGCCACCGCCGAACGCGGCCTTGATGGCGACCGGCAGGCCGTGGTCGACGGCGAACGCCATCACCTCGTCCGCGTTGCCGACCGGGTCCGGGGTGCCGGGCACCAGCGGCGCGCCGGCGCGCTGCGCGATGTGCCGCGCGGTCACCTTGTCGCCGAGGTCGCGGATCGCCTGCGGGGTGGGGCCGATCCAGGTCAGCCCGGCGTCGATGACGGCCTGGGCGAAGTCGGCGTTCTCGGAGAGGAAGCCGTAGCCGGGGTGCACCGCGTCCGCGCCGGAGCGGGCCGCCACGTCGATCAGCTTGTCGATGCGCAGGTAGCTGTCGGCGGCGGTGTCGCCGCCGAGGGCGTACGCCTCGTCGGCGAGCGTGGCGTGCAGGGCGTCCCGGTCGGAGTCCGCGTAGACGGCGACGCTGGCCAGCCCGGCGTCGCGGCAGGCGCGGATGACGCGGACGGCGATCTCGCCGCGGTTGGCGATGAGAACCTTGCGCACCTTGTGGCTCCTCCCGGGAGGTCGTTGCCGGGAGTTTAGCGGCCGAGCTGCGGAGCCTAACGATCGCTCAGTGTGGGATGCCGCACTGTAGTCAAACTTGGTTATTACGCTTGTCCCGTGTCGGCAACGCGGATGATGATTCTGGGTCTGGTCAGGTGGATGCAGCCGGTGCACGGCTACGACGTGCGCCGCGAACTGCTGAGCTGGAGCGCGGACAAGTGGGCCAACGTGCAGCCCGGTTCGATCTACCACGCGCTGCGCAAACTCACCGACGAGGGCCTGCTCCGGACCGTCTCCGTCGAGCAGGTGGGCGCCCGCCCGGCCCGCACCACGTACGAGGTGACAGCGAAGGGGGAGGACGAGTTCGAGACGTTGCTGCGGGCGCAGTGGTGGCAGCTCCACGAGCCGCCGGACCCCTTCGTGGCGGCGTTCTCCTTCCTGCCGGCGATGCCGCGCGAGGAGGCCGCCGCGGCGCTGCGCAACCGGGCGAACCTGCTCCGGGCCGGGGTCGAGTCGACGCGCGCCTCGCTGGACTCGGACTGGGTGCGCACCCGAAAGCCGGTGCACGTCGGGTGGATGTTCGAGCTGTGGCTGGCCCGCGCCGAGGCGGAGTCGGCGTGGTGCGAGCGGATCGCGGAGCGGATCGAGTCGGGAGTGTCGTACCTGCCCGATGGGATGGAGCGGGCCGAGGGCTGGTCGGGCTGGTCCGACGGATCGCGGTGACACGACATAATCAACGTTGACCAAAAGAGCTATATCGCGTTAGCCTCGGCGTGAATCGCGGGGGATTCGTGCGTCCTCGCGGACGATCGGCGGCCGCTCAGGTCCGCCCGGACGACCAGGAGCAGAAATGATCGAGACCAGGGGGTTGCGGAAGTCGTACCGCTCCCGCGCGGGTCGCGAGACGAAGACAGTGGACGCGGTCCGCGGCGTCGACCTCGACGTCGCAGCGGGGGAGATCTTCGGCTTCCTCGGGCCCAACGGCGCCGGCAAGACCACCACGCTGCGGATGCTCGCCACGCTCATCGAGCCGGACGGCGGCGAGGCCACGGTGGCCGGTGCCGACCTGCGCAAGGACCCGGCCGAGGTGCGCCGCCGGATCGGGTACGTGGCCCAGGGCGGCAGCACCTGGGACGAGTCGAGCGCCCGCGAGGAGCTGGTGCTCCAGGCCCGCCTCTACGGCATCGGCAAGGCCGACGCGCACCGCCGTGCCGAGCGCGCGCTCGAAGCGTTCCAGCTCGTCGAGTACGCCGACCGCAAGTGCAAGACCTACTCCGGCGGCCAGCGCCGGCGCGTCGAGATCGCGCTCGGCATCATCCACGAGCCGAAGATCGTCTTCCTGGACGAGCCGACCACCGGCCTCGACCCGCAGAGCCGTGCGCACATGTGGGACGAGATCCGCCGGCTGCGTACCGAGGGGATGACCGTCTTCATCACCACGCACTACCTGGACGAGGCGGACGCGCTCTGCGACCGGATCGCGATCATGGACCACGGCGAGGTGGTCGCCGAGGGCACACCGGCCGAGCTGAAGCGGGAGATCTCCGGTGAGGTGGTGATCGTCGGCCTGGACGCGCCGAGCACCCCGCGCGCCGCCGAGCTGCTCGACACCGAGGCGTACGTGAGCAAGCTGGAGACCGTCGACGAGGGCGGCCTGCGCCTCTACGTCGACGAGGGCGCCACCGCCATCCCGCAGGTGCTGCGCCGCCTCGACCACGCCGGGCTGGACCTGCGCTCGATCGAGCTGCACCGCCCCAGCCTCGACGACGTCTTCCTCACCAAGACCGGCCGCTCGCTGCGCGAGTCCTGACCCCCGGAGAAGCTGTCATGAAACTCGCCCGCGACACCTGGCTGATCTTCCAGCGCCAGACGCAACTGCTGCTGCGCAACCCGGTGTGGATCTTCGTCGGCGTCTTCCAGCCGGTGATGTACCTGCTCCTGTTCGCCCCGCTGCTCAAGCCGGCGCTGAACGCGCCCACCCAGGCCGCCGCGTACAAGATCTTCGTGCCCGGCCTGCTCGTGCTGCTGGCCATCTTCGGCGGCCTGTTCCAGGGCTTCGGCCTGATCGCCGAGCTGCGCGCCGGCGTGATCGAACGCTCCCGGGTCACCCCGGTCAGCCGGCTCGCCCTGCTGCTCGGCCGCTCGCTGCGCGACGTGGTCTCCCTGATCGCGCAGGCGATCATCATCACGCTGCTGGCGCTCGCGTTCGACCTGCGCGTGTTCATCGGCAACCTGCTCCTGGCGTACCTGATGCTCGCCCTCATCGCACTGATGACCTCGGCCGTCTCCTACGGCATCGCGCTCAAGGTCAAGAGCGAGGACGCGCTCGCCCCGCTGATGAACACAGTCGCGCAGCCGGTGCTGCTGCTCTCCGGCATCCTGCTGCCGCTCACCTTCGCCCCCGGCTGGCTCCAGGGCGTGGCCAAGTGGAACCCGTTCTCCTGGGCGGTCGAGGGCACCCGCGCGCTGTTCAACGGCGACCTCGGCAACGACCGTGTCTGGCAGGGCCTCGGCATCATCGCGGTGCTCGCCGCCGCGGGTGTCTTCTGGGCCGCCCGCCAGTTCGCCCGCAGCGTCCGCTGAGCAGGGGAGACGTACCTCTCAGCAGGCAGGGGGCACCGGTGTCACGCGCGTAGCGTGGGCCGGTGCCCCGCCTCACCCGTGACCGGATCACCTGGCTGACCTACGCCCAGCTCGGTCTCTGGGGCTTCTTCCTCTACGGGTTCGGCCCGGTCGTCCCCCTGCTCCGCGACGAACAGGGCACCAGCGCCGCCGTCGCCGGCCTGCACAGCACCGGCATCGCTGTGGGCGCGCTCGCCGGCGGCGCGCTGTTCGCCCCGGCCGCCCGCCGCCTCGGGCGCGGCCCCGCCATCTGGCTCGGCCTCGCCGGCGTCGCCGCCGGCGTCGCCGCGCTCGGCCTGCTCCGCCCGCTACCCGCCACGCTCGCCGCCGTCGCGGTCATCGCCACCTTCGGCATGATGGTCGTCAGCGGCGTGAGCGTGGTGCTCACCGCCCGGCACGGACCCGCCGCCCCCGCCGCACTCACCGAGGCCAACGCGGCCTGCGCCGGCATGGGCATCCTGGCGCCGCTGACCATCGGCGCCACCGTCGACGCCGGTCTCGGCTGGCGACCGCTGATGGCCGTCGAGGTCGGGCTGATCACGCTGGTCGCGCTCGCGGCCCTGACTTTCCGGGTACGCGGGCCGCGACGCGCCCCCGCTGACGCGGCTGCCGGCATGCCGGTCCCCGTGGCCGCCCCGACCCGGGTGCCCGCCGTCCCCGCGTCCGGGGTGGCCGAAGCCGTCGTGCCCGCTCACTCCGTCCCGGCTTCGGCTGTTTCTGCCTCCGGGGCGCCCGTTTCCTCCGGCTCCGGTGCGGCGGGCCGGCTGCCGCGTGCGTACTGGATCGCCTGGGTCCTGATGTCCGTCACCGGGTCGATCGAGGTGTGCCTGTCGTTGTGGACCGCCGACGTGCTGCGGACCCACGCCGGGCTGAGCGCGGGCGGGGCGTCGGCAGCGGTAGCCGCGATCGTCTGCGGCATGTTCGCCGGCCGGATCGCCGGTGGCCGGGCCGCGTTGCGCTGGGCGCCGGTACCGCTGCTGCTCGGCGCGCTCACGGTCTCGTTGGCCGGGTTCGCGCTGTTCTGGGCCAGCACGGTCGGCTGGCTGGCGGTCACCGGGCTGGTCGTGCTCGGGCTCGGCAATGCGCTGCACTACCCGTTGGCGATCTCGATCGCGCTGGCCGTGGCCGGTCCGGCCGCCGACAAGGCGGCGGGCTGGTCCGCGTACTCGATGGGTGTGGGTTTCGGGATCGCGCCGGTGGCGCTCGGGTGGGTGGCCGACGGGGTCGGCCCGCACCCGGCGTTCCTGCTGCTGCCCGTGTTCATCGCGGTCGCGGTGCTGCTCACGGTGCGGCTGGGCCGGGCCCTGCGCGTGCCGGTCCGCGCTGCTTGATCGACACCATTACGGCGTGGTGGCGGCTTCCGGCGATCAGGGATACCGCCACCACGGCGAGGTTGTGTCCGGCCGGTTCAGAGCACCCGGGCGAGTGTCACGCCGTCGGCGATCGGCAGCATGACCGCCTCGACGCGGACGTCAGCGATCACCGCGTCGTTGAAGGCGGCGATGGCCCGGTCGTCGGCGTTGCGCGGGGCGAGCACGCGGCCGTCGCGCAGCGTGTTGTCGACGGCGATCACCGCGCCGGGACGCATGCGGGGTACCAGCTCGTCCCAGTAGATCGGGTAGCCGACCTTGTCCGCGTCGATGAACGCGAAGTCCAGGTAACGCTCGCGGGGCAGCTCGCGCAGCGTCTGGGCGGCCGGGCCGATGCGCAGCTCGATCCGGTCCTGCACACCGGCGCGCTCCCAGTAGCGCCGGGCGACGCCCGTGTACTCCTCGGAGATGTCGAAGCAGGTCAACCGCCCGCCCTCGGCCAGCCCGCGGGCGATCGCCAGCGAGGAGAGGCCGGTGAACGTGCCCACCTCGACCGCTTGCCGTACGCCGAGCAGCCGGGTCAGGAACGTCAGGAACGCGGCCTGCTCCGGCGCGACCTGCATGACCGCCTCGGCGGGCAGGGCCGCGAGGGTCTCCTCGGCCAGCTCCCGGACGATCTCGTCCGGCGCTGAGCCGTGGGCCACCAGGTAGGCGTGCAGTTCCGGGGTGAGCGGCAGCGGCTTCGTGGTCATGTCCGGACGTTAGCCGAGATGTTCGATCTCCTGGCCCCCGGGCGCGACCTTCGTCCACAGGTCGACGATGCTCAGGTCCACCTCGGCGAGCAGCCGGCGCAGCAACGGCAGGGACAACCCCACCACCGTGCCCGGGTCGCCCTCGATCCCGGTCAGGAACGCCCCGCCCAGCCCGTCGATGGTGAACGCGCCGGCCACGGCCAGCGGCTCGCCGGTCGCCACGTACGCGGCGATCTCGTCGTCGCTGATGTCGGCGAAGTGCACGGTGGTCGAGGCGACCGCCTCGGCCCGGGACTCGTGGGTCACGTCGATCAGGCAGTGCCCGGTGTGCAGGACGCCGCTGCGCCCACGCATCCGCTGCCACCGCCGGGTCGCGTCCGCCGCGTCGTCAGGCTTGCCGAGGATCTCGCCGTCGAAGGCGAGCACCGAGTCGCAGCCGAGCACCAGCGTGCGCTCGTCCGGAGAGGGCCGCAGCCGATCGCGTACGGCTTGCGTCTTCAGCCGGGCCAGTTCCAGGCACAGATCCTCGGCCCGATCGCTCACCACCTGCGACTCGTCCACGCCGCTGACCAGCACGTCGGGCTCGATCCCGGCGGCCTGGAGCAGCTTGCGGCGGGCGGGGGACTGCGAGGCGAGCACGAGGCGCACCGGTACGGAGGTCGACACCCCGCCGACGCTACCGGCTGACCCTCGGCGGCGGGTCGTCAGCGCGTCGGCGGCGCCGCCAGAACAGGTATCCGCCGCCCGCCGCCACCAGCACACCCAGGGTCGCGAGCCCGCGTACGGTCGCGCTGCTGTCGGCGCCCTTGTCCGGGGCTGCCACCGCCGATGCCGGTGGGGTGACGTTGGAGGACTCGAAGCCGAGCGGGGGGACGTCGGCGGTGAGCGCGGCGACGAGGTCGATGACGCCGTAGCCGTACTGGTCGTCGCGGCCGGGTGGTCCCTTGTCGACGGCGGTGGCGGTCAGGCGGTGGGCGACTTCCTGGGCAGGGAGGTTGGGGTACTTGGAGCGGATGAGAGCAGCAGCCCCGGCAACGATCGCAGTCGCACTGGAAGTCCCTGTGCCCTTCGAGTACTTGCCGTCATAGCTCGTGCTGTAGATATCGACAGCAGGGGCAGCTATATCGATCTCAGGTCCAGTGGCTGAGATTGGGGCGTAGATCCCGGATCTGTCGATGCCGCCCACGCCGATAACGCCGGGTTCAGACGCGGGGTAGCCGACAGTGCGATCCTCGGGCTGATTGCCGACCGCAGCAACTACGACGATCTCCGCTTCTAGCGCTGATCGAATAGCGCCCTGCAGGCGACTGGTTGCCCCTGCTACTGCCGAGATACTGATTACGTCAGCGTGGTTAGCAACCGCCCACTCCACACTCGCCGCCAGCTCGTCTGCGCTTCCCTTGCCGTTGACGAGTCGGGTGCGGATTGGCAGCAGCTTAGCCCTTGGCGCCACGCCGAGGGCACCACTGTGGTCAGGCTGGCCGTGCGCCCCAATAAGGCCAGCCATAGAGGTGCCGTGCCCGTCGTGGTCTTGCCGACCATCTCCTTTGCTCGAAAGGTCGGTGCCTCCAAGCAGGTTTTCTCTCAAGTCCGGATGAGGATCGATCCCTGTGTCCGGGACTGCAACGGTTACTCCCTCGCCTTCACTAATTACGTGAGCTGCGGCTGCATTCAGGAACCTGAGGTGCCACTGGTCCTGACGAACATTTGGAGCCGTTGCAGCCGCTGGTGCCGTCAAGACGAAGCTGGCTAGGCAGGCGGATGCCAAGCGAACTATCAGGGAGGGGATCATTATCGATCGAGGCCGATTGCGGGTCCCGGATCTGAGGGTCGGTCATCGGGCGGGCGCATGACAGGATCGACGCCCTCGGTGACTTGCCAAGGATTGTCGGGATCCCATGATTTCTCATCATCGGTTCCGGCATGAGGTTTGGCCTTGGTCGCGGGCGTATTGAAGCTCGTAGGGCCGAAAGCTGTCGAACCCGGGCCTCCTCCCAAAGGCATGGCGCCAGGACTGCCGGAAGAAGGCAGTCTTCCCGTGCCCGGTCGAGAGCCTGCACCTCCACTTGGGGCAGTTCCCGCCCCTCCTCCACCAATCACGCCGCCCACCGGGTTGACTCGTCGTCCACTCGTGCCGCCATTCGCAGGTGGCAGCCCGACTGCCGGGCCTCCACCGATGACGCCCCCAATGGGCGCCGACTTGGGCGGAGGGGGCGGCGATCCGCCCGAGAATCGTCCCGCCGGAACGTCCCCAGGCGTGGCAGGCGTCGGCGGTTTGAGGGTCGAGCCGGTGATCGGAGTGATTGGCGGGGTGAAGGCTCCGCCGCCGGTAGGCCCAACGGAACCTGGGTGTGGCAATAAGCCCGGCGCGGTGCTAGGCGTTGGAGGGGCGGCGCCGGTGCTGATGCCGCCCAGGAGAGGTCCCCTGTTTGCTTCGGTAGAAATTGCTGCAGGGCGAGATGCGGGCCCTGTGCGGTGTTGAGGATTAACGGCGACGGATGTCGGCACCGGAACTACAGGGGGAATTACTGGTGCTGTAGAGGCGTAAGTGTCTGTGTCTTCAGTTTGCCGCGGAAGCTTTGGTCTAGGTGGCGGCTGGCGAAGCATGACCTGGGCGTGCTGGAGTTCGCCGCTCAACCCCGTCATCAACCCGCGCGCCCGTACGTTCAACTGCTCCAGGTCGTCGTCCGTCACCGGGGGCCGTTCCGGCAACCGGCTGCCCGCCACCGCCTTGGGGTCGGCGATCGTCGCCTCGTACGCCTGCTTCTGCCGCAGCTTCTTCGCGTACTCCTCATGCAGCGGTTGCAGCTCGGCCCGCGCGCTGCCGATGGCGCGGGCGGCGGCCGCCAACGCGTCGTAGTTCGCGGCTGCGGCGTCGTGGGTGCGCTGCACGCGGTCGATGAGCTGGTCGAGTTCGCCGATGTACGCCCGCGCGGCGGTGTTGGTCTCCGGTGGCCACGCCTCGGCCAGGCCGCGCCGGTATTCGCGCAGGCGGCTCAGGTGGGCCAGGACGAGGTCGCAGACCTTGCGCCAGCCGGCGACCTGCTTCCACTGGCCGGCGGTGTCCTGGTCCTGCACGCACGCCCACATGCTGAGGACGTCCATCAGCCGCCAGTCGGTCAGCCCGGAGGTGCGTCCGCTGCCCCGTTCGATCACGGCAGGATCACCCGGCTCTGTTCGGGGGCGGTGGGGTCGGCCAGTGGTGGCATCGGGCGGGCGACGGTGGCGGAGGGGCCGGCGAGCGCTCGTTCCACGTCGGCCACCCGGGCGGAGGAGAACGCGTCGGCGTCGCCGTAGCGGGCGGCGATCCGTCCGGCGGCGTCGGCGAGCCGGCCGGTGGCCGGTGCGAGATCCCAGACCGCGCTCACCGCGGCGGTCTGGGTGTCGTGGTGGGCCTGGAGGAACTGGACCAGCTCGATGAAGGCGTCGGCCGGGTTGGGCACCGGGGCCTTCATGTCGTCGGCGATGTAGGACAGGTGCGGCGAGTAGTTGCGCGTCACCTCGTCCTGGAGGCGGTCGGCGAACTCCCGCATCTGTCGGATGTCGGCCTCGATGCCGCCGTAGCCGCGCAGCCAGCCGGCTGGCTGGTTGTCCTCCGGGATCATCGGAGCCTCCTGCCCGTCACCACACGGTTTCCCTGAGTGAGGTTAATGGCTCGAAGCTGATCCCGGCAGCCCCGCCCCGTCGCCGCGTGCGGGAGGTGAGGTCAGCGGGGGAGGCCGGAGGCCCGCCACGCGCCGGGGCCCGCGACGGGCCCGGCCAGGGCGGGGCGTGCGCTGCGCGCCCACTGCGACACGGGGGCCGGCGCGGCGGCCGGGGC
>NZ_RCVK01000357.1:0-384 GCF_003667485.1 Micromonospora sp. BL1 | reverse complement strand
GAGGTTGACGGCACATCATGCCCGATTCGTCCCCGCCAACCTCATGATCAACGGGGAGGTCGAGGCCGCCGACGGCAGACCTGGCCGCGAAGCAGGCCCCGAGCGGATGTCGCCGGTCTCGGTTGAGGGCCGCGCGGGAGATCTTGGTACGGAACGGCCTCCGGAAGGGCGGGCACGTACCAAGATCTCCATCCGGCGGCAGCGGAGGCATCGCCGCGGGGCGAACCTCACCAGGTCCGGCGCACCGGCCACCACGGAGATCTTGGAAGGAAAGGGCCCTCATAGGGGCCGAAATCCTCCAAGATCTCCGGCGGGGTGCCGCGCGAGGTGAACAAGCCGAGCAATCGCGACGGGCGATCATGAAGCTGGCGGCGCGAGCTGACC
>NZ_RCVK01000001.1:0-387 GCF_003667485.1 Micromonospora sp. BL1 | reverse complement strand
CCATTGGGATGCTGGCTGATCAGGGCATGTTCGCCTTCAGCGATATGAATGGCATTCGGCCTTTGCTGATCGGTCGCCAGAAAAAGGGCGATAAGTACAATTACTGTTTTGCCTCTGAAAAGCAGGTCTTTTTCGGACTGGGATATGAATACTGGCGCGATCTGCGCCCGGGGGCGCTGGGTTTCGTCGACAAGGATCGCAATCTGCATTCTTTCGTCTTAAGTGAAAAGAAACCGTGCCCGTGCATGTTTGAATGGATTTACTTTGCCGGTTCTGAAACCGAATGGCACGGCCGCCCGGGTTATGAAGTGCGGCTGAAGCTGGGTGAAATCCTGGCTGAAGAGTGCCGCAAAAAAGGCCTGGATATAGATGTTGTGGCCCCGGAGC
>NZ_RCVK01000002.1:0-387 GCF_003667485.1 Micromonospora sp. BL1 | reverse complement strand
GTATTTACTGCTGTGAGCGCAAATAGATCTTATAGAAATCGTTTTAATCCTAACGAAGCATATGAACTAATTTTATCTGGAAGTGGTACTTCCTTTGATCCTGATATTGTGCAAAAATTAAGAATGACATTTTCCGTCTATCCTCTTGGATCATGTGTAAGGCTTTCTAATGGGGTGGAAGGATATGTTGTAAATCAAAATGAGAGTTTTCCAGATAGACCAATAATAAGGGTTACCTATGATACTAAAACAAGACAGCCTATATCACCTTATGAAGTGGACTTAATGGAAGCACATAATGTGGTAATTCAAGAAGTAGTTTAGAAAAGCAGTGACAAGTTAAGGTGAGTTTTTCTCCATTTTACTTGTCACTGTTTTTATTTGTAT
>NZ_RCVK01000003.1:0-388 GCF_003667485.1 Micromonospora sp. BL1 | reverse complement strand
CCCCCGAACCGGACACCCCCACCCACACGCCGGACGGGACACCACGGCTGACAAGTTGCCCGCACTCCGGCCCAGCCTCAGCAGCATCCCGGAGCCCCTCGCCATGCGGCCTCCCTCCGCATCCCGAGAGCAGCCGCAGATCTTGGCGCGAAACGGCCCCTGTGGGGGCACTTTCGTACCAAGATCTACGGCCGGCTCGGTCCGAGGCGAGCGAGGGCATCCCACCCTGGCGGTCGATCATGAAGTTGGCGGCGACAAACCGGACACCAAATGCCGCCAAGTTCATGATCGACCAGGCCGGGGCGGGTCGACGTGCCGGCCTGGTCGATCATGAACTTCTGTCTCTTATACACAGCTGACGCTGCCGACGAATAGCCTTGTGTAGATC
>NZ_RCVK01000195.1:0-388 GCF_003667485.1 Micromonospora sp. BL1 | reverse complement strand
AATCTAACAGGAGTGGACGCTCCGCTGAAAACCTGGAAGGACACGCCGTTCAATCCCTGCCGCCTGCCAACGGGATGAGCCGGAATGCGGTGCCGGCTCTGGTTCGGCCCAACGTCCGGTTACGGAGCCGGTCACGGGAGCACGGCAATCGGGAGCCGGGCGTGCAGCATCATGGCGCCCTGCTTCATCCGAGTGACGAGCCAGACGCCCATAAGCGGGAGCGACGACGTGGTGGCAGGGCGCATGCTGCGCCCTGCCGCCACCGCTGATGTGTCTATCAGGCCTGGACGGCCCGCCGGCGCTGCCGCCATGCCAGGCTCGCGGCCTGGCATGGCGAAGAACACGCCGCCGGCCGCGGTGTAGGGGATCAGCATGCTGAGGCTGGGGG
>NZ_RCVK01000376.1:0-388 GCF_003667485.1 Micromonospora sp. BL1 | reverse complement strand
ATGCCATAATAGCTTACAGACCAACCAAATTTTATTTGAGATTCTACTTTATCGCCATCTGTTACGGCAACATTTCTCATGTTATCTCCAAAACGAGCAACTTTAATGTTTGGGCCCTCAACAAATGCAGCAGCAGCACCCATCCAAGTTCCTAATTTCTTGATTACATCATTATCTTTCCAATATCCTACAATAACTTTTCTTGGAACATTCATTCGTGTACAAATATATCCATATTCTCTGTCTCCATGAGCAGATTGGTTTAAATTCATGAAGTCCATATCCATAGTGTCCCATGGTATGTTTTGATTGAATTGTGTATGAAGGTGAAGTAATGGCTTTCTTAATTCAGACAAACCAATAATCCACATTTTTGCTGGTGAAAATG
>NZ_RCVK01000019.1:0-390 GCF_003667485.1 Micromonospora sp. BL1 | reverse complement strand
ATCCTGACCAGAGCGAACAGGTTCCGGGCATGATCGAGCGTTACTCTGCTGCCATCACTGGCGCAGAAGGCAAGATCCACCGTCTGGAAGACTGGGGCCGCCGTCAGCTGGCTTACCCGATCAACAAACTGCACAAAGCGCACTACGTTCTGATGAACGTTGAAGCGCCGCAGGAAGTGATCGATGAGCTGGAAACTACCTTCCGCTTCAACGATGCCGTTATCCGCAGCATGGTTATGCGTACTAAGCACGCTGTTACCGAAGCTTCTCCGATGGTTAAAGCGAAAGGCGAGCGCCGTGAGCGTCGCGATGATTTCGCTAACGAAACCGCAGATGATGCTGAAGCTGGGGATTCTGAAGAGTAATTTCTGATGACCAACCGTCTGGCGT
>NZ_RCVK01000028.1:0-390 GCF_003667485.1 Micromonospora sp. BL1 | reverse complement strand
GGTAACACAAGGAAAGTTTCCATTTTTAGCAAGAAGCATAGCACCTGCCCCTGTTACCGTCCATTGAGAATTTGGTTTTCTTTGTGAACCAAACTCAAGAGGATATCTAAATTGCCTTTCAGCCGAAGAAAAATGCGATGAAGTTGCAGCAATAACATGGGCTGCAAATTGACCATCTATTGTCATTGCTGCTATGCTAAGCGATTCTGTCATAGTAGAACATGCTCCAAAAAGTCCATAAACAGGTATTTCAACTTCCCTTGCAGCAAAGCTAGAAGAAGATAACTGATTTAAAAGATCTCCTGCAAATAGAAAATCAATATCCTTTTCAGCAAGTTTAGCTTTTTTTATAACTTCAGTTATAACATTATATACCATACTGCTTTCAGC
>NZ_RCVK01000298.1:0-390 GCF_003667485.1 Micromonospora sp. BL1 | reverse complement strand
AAACCCTGCCACTCGCGACGTGGTCATCAAAGGGAAGCAACAACAGTGGATGACCGTCGCCGCGCAGATCGAGCGGGAGGACCCGGAGGCGTACGAGTACCTCCAGGGTGTGCGCGACATGGACCGGGTCGGCGCCGGCTTCATCGCCGTCCTCGCCTCGCTGCTGTTCGCGATGTTCGACCTGACCGCGTCGGTGCTGGTCCTGCTCGGCTTCCTGATCTTCCGGTGGGCGGTGATCGCGGCACCGATCCTGGGCACCGTCGGCCTGCTGCGGCCGGCCAGCGCGGGGCTGCGCCGGCTGGCGAACGCGGTGGTCGCCGCGGTCTTCAACATCGCCATCTTCGGCACAGGCGCCGCCATCTACCTCTTCGCGGTCGACCTGATCATGAG
>NZ_RCVK01000168.1:0-391 GCF_003667485.1 Micromonospora sp. BL1 | reverse complement strand
GGCAGGACACCGCGCTCCGGCGACGGGACGCGTGACGCCGGCGGGAGGACGGTCGGAGGAGGCGGTGGCAGGACTCGCGCCGCTGGGGTCCGGGAAGCCGGAGTGCCTCCGGTGGAGGGTGGCGTCTCGACGACCGGCATCGCGGGCGGCGGCGGGATGACCGGCGGAGGCGGTAGCGGGGACGCGCCGGCTGCCCCCGGCATCCGTGAGGGCGGCAGCGGCGTGGTCGCCTTGCCAGGCCTCTGCGGCGAGACGCCGACAGGACCGGGCGTCTGCGGCGGGGTGCCGGCCGTGCCGGGTGCCTGCGGGGACGGTAGCGGTCTCCCAGCGGTGCCCGGCACCGGCGGAGGCAGGACCGGGGGCATGCCGGCCACGCTCGGCGCCGGTGGTG
>NZ_RCVK01000286.1:0-41019 GCF_003667485.1 Micromonospora sp. BL1 | reverse complement strand
GGGCGGGGACGGGGTCAGGCCAGCTCTACCAGCTCCAGGAGGTCGTCGGACCAGGCGTCCTCGTCGCCGTCGGGGAGCAGGATGGCGCGGTCCGGCTTGAGCGCGGTGACCGCGCCCGGGTCGTGCGTGACCAGCACGATCGCGCCCGGGTAGCGGGCGATGGCGTCGAGCACCTGCTCGCGGCTGACCGGGTCCAGGTTGTTCGTCGGCTCGTCCAGCAGCAGCACGTTGGCGCCGGAGCAGACCAGCGTGGCCAGCGCCAGCCGGGTCTTCTCGCCGCCGGACAGCACACCGGCCGGCTTGTCCACGTCCTCGCCGGAGAACAGGAACGCGCCGAGGATCTTGCGCAGATCGGTGTCGGTCTGGTCGGACGCGGCACTGCGCATGTGCTCCAGGATCGTCCGGTCCACGTCGAGCGTCTCGTGCTCCTGGGCGTAGTAGCCCAACCGCAGCCCGTGCCCGGGGCGCACCTCGCCGGTGTCCGGCTCCAGCAGCCCGCCGAGCATCCGCAGCAGCGTGGTCTTGCCGGCGCCGTTGAGGCCGAGGATGGCCACCCGGGAGCCGCGGTCCACCGCCACGTCGACGTCGGTGAAGATCTCCAGCGACCCGTACGACTTGGACAGGCCGGTCGCGGTCAGCGGCGTCTTGCCGCACGGCGCGGGGCTCGGGAACCGTACCTTCGCGACCTTGTCCGCGACGCGGACCTCGTCCAGGCCGGAGAGCAGGCGCTCGGCGCGCCGGGCCATGTTCTGCGCGGCGACGGTCTTGGTGGCCTTGGCCCGCATCTTGTCCGCCTGCGCCATCAGCGCGCCGGCCTTCTTCTCGGCGTTGGCCCGCTCCCGGCGGCGGCGCCGCTCGTCGGTCTCCCGCGCCTCCAGGTACGCCTTCCAGCCCAGGTTGTACGTGTCGACCACGGACCGGGTGGCGTCCAGGAACCAGACCTTGTTGACCACGGCCTCCAGCAGCGAGGCGTCGTGGGAGATCACGATCAGGCCGCCCTTGTGGTTGGCGAGGAAGCCGCGCAGCCAGGTGATCGAGTCGGCGTCGAGGTGGTTGGTGGGCTCGTCGAGCAGCAGGATGCCGCCGCCGTTCTCGCCGGCGTCGCGGAACAGGATCCGGGCCAGCTCGATACGGCGGCGCTGACCACCGGAGAGCGTGCCGATGGTCTGCGCCAGGGCCCGGTCGGGCAGGCCCAGGTTGGCGCAGATCCGGGCCGCCTCGGCCTCGGCCGCGTAGCCGCCGAGCGAGGCGAACTGGTCCTCCAGCGCGCCGTAGCGGCGGACCAGCCGCTCGTCGTCGGCGCCCTCGGCGAGCTTGTCCTCCAGCTCCTTCATCTGCGCCATTAGCACGTCCAGGCCGCGGGCGGAGAGCACCCGGTCCCGGCCGGTGACGTCCAGGTCACCGGTACGCGGGTCCTGCGGCAGATAGCCGATGGCGCTGCGCCGGTCGATCTGGCCGCCGTACGGCTGGCCCTCCCCGGCGAGCACCTTGAGTGTGGTGGTCTTGCCGGCGCCGTTACGGCCGACCAGGCCGATCCGGTCCCCCGGCTGCACCCGCAGGGTGGTGTCGGACAGCAGGATCCGGGAACCGGCGCGCAGTTCCAGGCCGGTGGCAGTGATCATCTCGGAGTACTCGCTCTCGGGTCCGGCAAGGCTGATTCAGGGCACGCGAAAGCGCCGGCGGGTGGTGATTTCCCGTCGGCGCGGGGCCGTTCAGCCTTCGCAGCGCAGCACGGGAGCAAGTGTACCGGGCTCCGCGGACCCCTTCCGCCGGATTACCGTTCAAGATCATCGGGTACGGAAACCGCCGTCCGGACCCGGTCCGGTACCGCAACCACCACAAACGGACACATCGGTGATCGGGGTCAACATGGAGCTGAACGAGAACGCGCGGGTCGACACCAGCCAGGTGGACGACCGGCGAGGGTCCGGCGGAGGCGGCGGGATGGGCATTCCGATCCCGATCGGCGGCGGCCGCGGCGGGATCGTGGGCATCATCATCGCCGTGCTCGTCGCCCTGGTGGGCGGCGGGTTCGGCCTCAACGCCGCCACCAACGGCGGCGGCTCCGAGCAGGGTGACAACACCTCGCTGGAGCAGAAGTGCTCGGCGCAGGACGCGCTGGAGCAGCTCGACTGCCGCAACACCCTCTACGTCAACTCGATCCAGGCGTACTGGCGTACCGCCATGCCGGAGGCGTTCGGCGAGCAGTACAAGCCGTCGAAGACGGTGTTCTTCAGCCAGAACGTCAGCACCGCCTGCGGCGCCGCCGACTCCGGGGTGGGCCCGTTCTACTGCCCGGCCGACGACCAGGTCTACATCGACCTCACGTTCTACCGGCTGCTCGCCGACCAGCTCGGCGCCAAGGGCGAGTTCGCCCAGCCGTACGTGCTGGCCCACGAGTACGGCCACCACGTGCAGGACCTGCTCGGCACCGAGGCGCAGATGCGCCGCCAGCAGCAGCGCGACCCGCAGAGCGCGAACGCGCTGTCGGTGAAGCTGGAGCTGCAGGCCGACTGCTACGCCGGCGCGTGGGCGAAGAACGCCACCGGCACCGCAGACGAGCGCGGGCAGAAGATCTTCAAGAGCATCACCGAGGAGGACATCTCGCAGGCCATCGACGCCGCCGAGAAGATCGGCGACGACGCGATCCAGGAGCGCTCCGGCCGGCCGGTGAACCCGGACGAGTTCACCCACGGCACCTCGGAGCAGCGCAAGCAGTGGTTCACCAAGGGCTTCACCACCGGTGACCCGAAGTCCTGCGACACCTTCGGTTCGGGGGCCTGAGCCGCTCCGTGCACCGGCCCGCACCGCTGACGAAGTCGGCGGTGCGGGCCGATGTCGTTTCCGGGGCCGGTCAGGCCGGCAGGGTCACCTGACCCGGGGTGGACCGGTTGACGGTCGTCCCGTCACCGAGCTGGCCCCCGCTGTTGTCACCCCAGCACCACAGGCCGGCGTCGGTACGGATCGCGCAGCCGTGATCGGTGACCGCGAGTCCGCCGGTCCAGCTGGTGGCCGTACCGACCTGGGCGGGCGCGGACCGGTGGGTGGTGCTGCCGTCGCCCACCTGGCCGGCCGAGTTCTTGCCCCAGCACCACAGGCTGCCGTCGGTGCGGGACGCGCAGGTCGTGTCGCTGCTGGCGGCGATCCGGTTCCACGTGGTGGCGGTGCCGATCTGCACCGGCGCGGTCCGGTACGTGCCGCTCACGCCGAGCTGCCCGTACCCGTTCTCACCCCAGCACCACAGCGCGCCGGAGCGGACCCCGCAGGTGTGCGCGTACCCGGCCGCCACGCCGGTCCACCCGGTCGCGGTGCCTACCTGCGCGGGCGCCGTCTGGGGCGCGAGGTTGCCGAGCCCGAGCTGGCCGTCCGAGCTGGACCCCCAGCACCAGAGCGTGCCGCCGGTCCGGATACCGCAGGTGTGCCCGTAGCCGGTCGAGACGCTCACCCAGTCGGTGGCCGCGCCGACCTGCAACGGGGTGTTCGCGACGTACGGCGAGGCGCCGACGCCCAGCTGGGTGGTCCGGTTGAAGCCCCAGCACCAGAGCGTGCCGTCGGTGCGTACCGCGCAGGTGTGCTGAGGGCCGGCGTCGACCCGGGCCCAGGTGGTCGCGGTGCCGACCTGCACCGGGGCGCTGCGGCTGGTGGTGGTCCCGTCGCCGAGCTGGCCCCGGAAGTTCGAGCCCCAGCACCACAGCGTCCCGTCCGCGCGGACCGCGCAGGTGTGCCCGGAGCCGGCGTCGACGCCGGTCCAGGTGGCGGTGCCGACCCGCGCCGGGGCGCTGCGGTTCGTGGTGGTCCCGTCGCCGAGCTGGCCGCCGTAGTTCGAGCCCCAGCACCACAGTCCCCCGTCGGTGCTGATCGCGCACGTGTGCGCGCCGCCCGCGGTGACGCTGGTGACGGTGGGCGCGGCGAGCGCGGCGCGCTCGACCGGGCCCGCGGCCGCATTCGCCGTACCGGCCGTCAGTGTCGCGGTGAGCACGAGGCTTCCGGCGCTCATCGCCGCCGCGGCGACGAGGAGCCTCGTCGCACGGCGCCACCGGGCCCGCAGCCGGCCGTCCTGATATCCGCTCATGAAGTTGTTCTCTCCCAACGATGTCGGATGGCGGAGGCGAAGCGGGCCCTGCGGGTCGCCCGGAGACCCGCCGCTTCGTGACACCGACCTTATGCATCGAGTCGATTCGATGCATCATCGACGAGCGGGATTGAGCCGTCTTGAGGTGATCTTTCCTGTTCAGCGGACCAGGATGTGGACCGCCCGGGCGGCGGCGACGGCGGCCACCAGCACCGCGTGCCGGGGCTCCGGCACGTCGAGCAGGCGCGGCGCGCGCAGCGCCGCGAGCGGGGCCAGCCGCCGGTCGGCCAGCACCGTGTCCACCGCGCGCCGGTCGCCGCCGCACACCAGCGCCGCCAGCGTGCCCGCCTCCGGCAGCAGCAGGCGTACGGCCAGCTCGGCCGCGTCGCCCAGCGCGGCCTTCGCCTGGTTGTCGCGCCGCCGGGCGAACCGCTGCTGGGACCAGCCGCCCGCCGCGGTGCGGCCCTGCACGTACCGGGTGTCCACCTTGGAGATCACCAGATCGGTGCCGTCGGCGACACCGACCGCCACAGCGCCCTTGCGGGCCAGGAGCAGACCGAGCCGGCGGGCCGCCGTGGCGGAAGCGACGAATCCGGGTACGTCAGCCGACGCGCTCGCGCCGGGCGGGGTGTGCAGCTCGGCGGTGGCGTCGTCCGGGGCGGTGAGCAGCAGCCCGTACTCCTGGACCGTCGTGGTCGGCGGGCCGTGCCGGTCGGTGAAGCCCTCGACCCAGCGGGCGACGCGGCCGGGGTCGACCTCGACCCACCGGCCGCCCCCGGCGGCGGGTCGGCTGCTCATGGCCCGACGGTACGCCATCGACGGAACCCGAGACGCAACGCGGGAGGACACCGGTGCCGGTGCCCTCCCGCGCGTCTGCCGCGTGATCAGTGGACGGTCAGGTTGCCGCCCTTCAGCTTGACCTCGGCGGTCGCGCCGCCCGTCCAGTCGGACGAGAAGAGCAGCGAGCCGCCCCGCCACAGGGTCACCCCGACGGTGTCGTTCCTGCCGGGTGCGCCCCGGTCGGTCACCGTCACGGCCAGGGTCAGACCGGAGGCCACCAGCTTGCCCCTGTTGTCGTACAGGGCGGCCTGGTAGCGCACCTGGGCGGCCTTGCCCGCCGAGGTGACGCCGAGCGCGTCGACGGCGCCGGCCTCGATCGTGTACGACTTCCCGCCGGAGCGGAACTCGACCTCGGCCTTGCCCGTGGCGGGCTTGTTCGCCTTGCCCGGCTTCGCGTTCAGCTCCACCTCGACCGTGGAGTTCACTTCGGCCGGGTAGGTCCCCGCCGAACGGGAGGCGGTGAACTCGCCGCCGCCGGTGAGGAACCCGCCGTCGGAGACGGCGACCGTCACCTGGGCGATGGTGCTGCCCGTGTAGTTGCCGCCCACTGTCGCGGTGACCGTGTGCGTGCCCTTCGGCAGGGTGGCCGTGCACGCCGCGGACGCGGTGGTGGTGGCCGTGCCGAGCAGGTCGAGCACACCGGTGCAGAGCGCCACGCCACCCGAGGTGAAGGTGACCGTGGCGGTACGGATGTCACCGGCTGTGGTGTCCGTCGCACCGGGCAGCACCGAGCCGTCCCGGACCACGGCTCGCAGCAGCGCCTGGCCGGACGCGCCGCCGGCCGCCGTGTTGACGAGCGTGTCACCGGCCCAGCTGACCGCCGCGTCCTCGGCGGCCACGGTGACGGTGAACGACGTGCTGCCGGTCAGCCCGGAGCCGTCGGAGACGGTCACGGTGACCGGGTAGTCGCCCGGGACCGCCGTGGTGGTGCCGGCGACCGTCCAGGTACGCGTACCCGGGCGGGCGTCGGCCGCCGAGGTGCTCGTGACGGCCAGGGACAGGCCGGCGGGCAGCCCGGTGGCCGCAGCGCTCAGGTCCGCGCCGGCGGTGTCGCCGTCGATCGCGGTGACCGTGACGGCCGGCGAGAGCGCGTCGCTGTACTGGACGTGTACGCCGCCGGCCGGGGCGGTGCTGGTGACGGCCGGGGCGGACCGGATGGTGAAGTCGGCGTCGTTGACGTCGAAGAAGACGTTGCCGACCGCCTCGATCTTGATCCGGGCCTTCCCGGTGGCCACGTTCGGCAGCGTCACCGTCGCCGAGCCGGTGTTGGCGGTCTGCTCCGCCAGCACGTACGGGAAGGTCAGCCCGCCGTCGGCGGACAGCGAGATCTTCACCTGGGCGGCGTTCACCGGCGCCACGTCGGTGCCGGCCACGTCCCACGTCACGGTCTGGGTCGAGCCGCCGTCCAGGACGGCCGCGGTGTCCTGCGAGGTCACCAGGAACGGACCCGCGTCCGGCGCCAGCACCACGGCGACGTCGGCGCTGCCGATGCCGCCGCCACCCAGTCGCCCGTCCCGGGCGGTGAGCTTGAAGTGCAGGGTCCGGTCACCGGCCATGCCGACCCAGTCGCGGGTGGGCAGGAACTCCGAGTAGCAGTCGACCAGTTCGGCGGGCACGTTCGAGGCGCCACCGGTGGCCGGCGGCGCAGGCGGGGCCGGGCAGGTGCCGTTGGCGGCGTTGGTGTTGCCGGCCAGGATCTGCGCCATGTCCGGGAAGACCCGGGTCGAGTCGGTGGTGACCGAGTTCAGACCCGGCGAGTGGTACTTCAGCGTGTCGGTCGGCGACACGATCGCCGCCTCGCCGAACACCCGGAACAGCGGACCGTTGACCTTCGTGTTGTTCGTCAGCGCGGTGCCGGTCGTGGCGCCCCTGTCGTTCTGCTCCCACAGGTACGTGACCGTGTCGCCGTCGGCGTCGGTGGCGCTGCCGGTCAGCGCGAACGGCGTACGCACCGGAATGGTGACGGTCTCCGGGACGGTGACCACCGGGGCGTGGTTGGTGGTCTCCTCGACCAGCCAGCCGCCGTTGTCGATGGCGCCGCCCTTGGCCGTCTCGCCGACGAAACCGGAGGCGCCGGAGACGTTCGTCAGCTCCAGCGACGCCACGTTCGTGGTCGCCAGCGTGCCGCCGAAGGTCACCTGGAAGCCGTTGTCGTTGAGCGTGCCGCTGCCACCGAACGCGGCCACGGTGACCGTCGCACCGGCCGGCCAGCCGGCGATGCCCTCGATGGCGGCCTTGATGCCGGCGGTGGTGTAGTTGACGCCCCGCACGATCGGCGCCGAGTCGCTGCCCGCGTAGCTGACGGTGAACGAGTCGCCGTCGGCGTCGAACCCGTACAGCGAGACGTTCTGCACCTCGTTGATCGCCGGACGGTTCGAGGTGACGTAGTTGGTGATCTCGGTGTAGCTGCGGTGCGACCAGTACGGGTCGCTGTGCGGCTGGAGGTTGTCCTGCTGGCAGATGCCCGCGTACGCCATGATCGACGAACCGCTGCCCGGCTCGTACGAGTTGGCCGCGCTGCGGTTGCCGCCCGAGCAGTTGTACTGCGTGCCGTTGAACGTGTGGTTGCCGGCGAACTGGTGACCCATCTCGTGCGAGACGTAGTCGACCGCGTAGAAGTCGCCGACCGGCGTCGGCAGGCCGGTGCAGCCCTGCGCCTTGCCGTTGCCGCCGATCACGCCGAGGCTCGCCACGCCGCCACCGTTGACGCCCAGGCCGACGTGGCCCACGTCGTAGTTGCTCGCACCGACGAGCTGGCCGAGCACGATCCGGTTACGGCTGAGCGTGCCGCTGCCGCAGGACGTGAGCTGCGCCGGCGTGAAGCAGGCCGCCGCACCGCACGGGCCGTTCGGCTCGGTGGCCAGGGCCGGCGTGTTCAGGTTCGTCTTGTCGGTGTCGTTGATCAGCACGAGCCGGATCGCGGTCTCGTCCTCGTAGATCTGAGTCACCCGGTTCATCAGCGTCACCTTCGCGGCGGTGACGTTCTCCGCGCCGAAGTAGGTGGCGTACGACGGGTCGGTCACCAGCGCCACCCGGTAGGTGCGCAGCTTCACCAGCGGCCCGGCCGGAACCTCCGCCTCGGCGATCTCCTCGGCCAGCGCGTGCGCCTCCTGCGTGACGTCCTCACGCTCGACGAACTCCCCCTCGGGGTGCTCCAGGTCGCGGGCGAAGTAGCTCGCGTAGAGGCTCTGGTCGCGCTGGTAGTACGGGTCGATGTACCAGTTGCCCTCGGCCGAACGGACCGAGGCGTGGAACCCGAGCGGGGTGAGGTCCGCGCGAATGGCCGCCGTCGGGTCGTCCAGGCCCTTGCCGGCGTACGTGGTGATCTCCGGGTGCTTCGCGGCCAGGCCGGCCTCCATGACCGGCGAGTCGACCAGCTCGAAGCGCTGGAACGTGCCGTCCGGAGCGGGCAGCGACACCACCTGCTTCGCCACCCGGGCCACCGCCACGCGGTCCTCGGCCGGCGCCTTGTCCAGCAGGCCCTTCATGGTGCCGCGGTCCAGCTTGTACGCGGCCAGCCGCTTGGCCTTGACGGCGGCGTTGCGGCCCGCCCTGGTGGCCGCCGGTTTGCCGTCCACCTTCTGCCACGGTCCGTGGACGGCGGGCGCCGCGGAGACGGGCGCGGGCGCCGCGAGAACGGGAAGCGTCGCCGCGGCCAGCGCGGCGACGAGGAGGGCAGCGGTCCGTCCGCGCCGGGCGGGTTGCCGGTCGCGCGGCGGG
Source organism: Micromonospora sp. BL1 (assembly GCF_003667485.1). Lineage (NCBI taxonomy): Bacteria > Bacillati > Actinomycetota > Actinomycetes > Micromonosporales > Micromonosporaceae > Micromonospora > Micromonospora sp. BL1. The sequence continues at coordinate 32,387 of NZ_RCVK01000286.1, read as the reverse complement.
CGCCCGAGGGTGATCCTCAAGTCTTCTCCCTGTTCGGTCGGGTGTGGACCGGCACACGACCGGCGGGGATGACCGGACGTACGTGAACGGTCCACGGATTGTTCCGTGACCCTAGGACCACTCGGGAGCCCGAACATCACCCGCAAAGACGATGTGGTTCTACCTGGACGGTGATCCGGCTCGTCCCGGCCTACGGGATCCGCGCTTCGCGCAGCCAAGACGGCCGACCTGACGGCCGAGCACACCTGTGGTCGGACGCGGGACCGGAACGGTGCCTTCCGTCAGCCGCAACCGCCGGTTCGGCCGATCCCCGGGTAACGGATCATGAACCGGTCCGCAATCGGCCCGACACATTGGCCGTGTCCACGTCGGTCACACGCCGAGCACCGTGGCGACGGCGAGAGCGGCGATGATGACGCTGGACAGCAGCGCGGTGACCCGCCGCCCCCGGGCGCCGGTGAGGGCCCGGCCGATCAGCGAGCCGCCCCCGGCGATCAGCACCTGCCAGCTCGCCGAGGCGAGGAACACGCCGAGGGTGAAGGCGGCGGCCGGCGGGCCGGAGTCGAGCACTTCACCACGGCCGAGGACGAGCGCCACGAAGTAGACCACAGTGGCCGGGTTGAGCAGGGTCAGCGCGAGAACCGCGCCGAACGCCCGTACCGGCGTGTCCAGGCCACCCCGCGCGCCCGGCTCCTGCGTCGTGCCCGGCGGGTGCGTGGTGGCCGACGGGCTCGGCGGGTGCGTGGTGGCCGACGGGCTCGGCGGGTGCGTGGTGGCCTGTGGGCTCGACGGGTGCGTTGTGGCCGGTGGGCGCAGCGCGCGCCAGGCGGTGAGGCAGGCGAGAGCCAGCAGCACCCCCGCGGCGACCAGCCGCAGCGGACCCGCGAACGGCGCGAGCCCGCTCGCCACCGCGGCCCCGCCGAGCGCCGCCACGGCGGCGTAGAGCCCGTCGGCGGTGGCCACGCCGAGCGCCGCGGCCGCACCGACCCGGAACGAGGTACGCGCGCTGAGTCCGAGAATGAGGATCGCGATCGCGCCGACCGGAATGGCGACGCCGTAGCCGGCGACCAGACCGGCCAGGAACGCCCCGGTCACGACGACGGGTGATGGGTCGAGGCGGCCGAGTGCAGGGTGCGCTGTCGACGCGCGGCGGTGGCCGCACGGACAGGAGCCTGCTTCGGGTACGCCTCGATCACCCGCTCATCCTGCGCCCCACTCCCTCACCCCGCGACCGCTTTTCCCTCGCGCCCGCACGCGCACCCCGCGGCTGGGCTGGAGACCTTGGTACTCGTCGTTCCCGGTCCCGCCGCCCACGGTCCCGCCGCCGGTGGCAGTGCCGTCAGCCCACCTTGATCGACACCACCACACCGAGGTGGCGGCATCAGACCCACTCCGACCACACCACTTCGGCGTAACGGTGTCGATCAAGCCCGCGAACACCACGGGCGCGGCACCCCCTTGTCAGGGGTGCCGCGCCCGTGGCGGTGACCGGGAGAACGGTCAGACGTTGAAGCCGAGCGAGCGGAGCTGGTCGCGCCCCTCGTCGGTGATCTTGTCAGGGCCCCACGGCGGCAGCCAGACCCAGTTGATCCGGATGTCGTTGACCAGGCCGCCGCCGGGACCGGTGGTCAGCGCCTGCCGGGCCTGGTCCTCGATCACGTCGGTCAGCGGGCAGGCCGCCGAGGTCAGCGTCATGTCCAGGGTGGCGACGTTCTCGTCGTCGACGTGGACCCCGTACACCAGGCCCAGGTCGACCACGTTGATGCCCAGCTCGGGGTCGACGACGTCCTTCATCGCCTCCTCGATGTCACCGATCGCGGCCTTGCCGCCGGCCGGCGCCGCCGCACCCGCGGCCGCACCGTCGGCAACAGTCCCGTTGACGGCGGTGCCGTCCGTCGCCACCGCGCCGGCCTCGGGGGTCATGTTCTCGTCGCTCATGCCTTCACCTCCGGGCTCACGCCCACCCCGGCGCGTGCCGCGGCGTCCTTGAACGCCATCCACGACAACAGCGCGCACTTGACCCGGGCCGGGTAGCGCGCGACACCCGCGAACGCCACCCCGTCTCCGAGCACGTCCTCGTCCGGCGTGACCTGGCCCCGCCCGGACATCAACTGCACGAACGCCTCGTGCACCACGGCGGCGTCGCTCGCGGCCCTGCCGCGCAGCAGCTCGTGCAGGATGCTCGCCGACGCCTGGCTGATCGAGCAGCCCATCCCGTCGTACGAGATGTCGGTGAACACGCTGCCGTCGGTCGCCACCCGTACGGTGATCTCGTCGCCGCAGGTCGGGTTGACGTGGTGCGCCTCGCCGACCCGGGCCGCCGGGTCCGCCGCGTCCCGCAGACCACGGCCGTGCGGGTGCTTGTAGTGGTCCAGGATGATCTCCTGGTAGAGGGATTCAAGTTGCATCAGTCGAATACCTTCCGCACCTGCTCCAGACCCGCCACCAGGGCGTCGATCTCCGCGGTGGTGGTGTAGAGGTAGAACGACGCCCGCGTCATGGCCGGCACCCCGAACCGGGTGCACACCGGCTTGGCGCAGTGGTGCCCCACCCGCACCTGCACGCCGAGCGAGTCGAGCACCTGCCCGACGTCGTGCGGGTGCACGTCACCGAGCGCGAACGAGATCGTCCCGCCCCGGCCCACCGGCACGGTCGGGCCGAAGATCCGCAGGCCGGGCACGGTGGCGAGGGCGTCCAGCGCGTACGCCGTCAGCTCCTTCTCGTGCCACTGGACGGCCGGCATGCCGATCGCGGTGAGGTAGTCCACGGCCGCGCCGAGCGCGACCGCCTCGGCGATCGGCGGGGTGCCCGCCTCGAACCGGGCCGGCGGCGCCGCGAACGTCGAGCCCGCCATCGTCACCGTCTCGATCATCGAGCCGCCGCCCATCACCGGGGGCATCGCGGCGAGCAACTCGCCCCGGCCCCACAGCACGCCGATGCCGGTCGGGCCGCACATCTTGTGCCCGGTGAAGACGATGAAGTCGGCGTCGTAGTCGACCACGTCCATCGGCAGGTGCGGCACCGACTGCGAGCAGTCGAGCAGCAGCAGCGCGCCGACCTCACGGACCCGCGCGGTGATCCGCGAGGTGGCGTTGACGGTGCCGAGGATGTTCGACATGTGCACCAGCGAGACGATCTTCGTCCGTTCGGTGACCAGGTCGTCCAGACCGGACTCGTCGAGCCGGCCCTGGTCGGTGACCGGGAACCAGCGCAGCGTCGCGCCGGTGCGCTCCGCCAGAAGCTGCCACGGGACGATGTTCGAGTGGTGCTCCATCTCGGAGATCACGATCTCGTCGCCGGGGCCCAGCCGGAACCGGGGGTCGCCGTCCGCGCGCAGCGAGGCGTTGGAGAACGCGTACGCCACCAGGTTGATCGCCTCGGTGGAGTTCTTGGTGAACACCACCTCGTCCACGCTCGGCGCGTTGATGAACGCGGCGATCTTCGCCCGCGCGCCCTCGTACGCCTCGGTCGCCTCGGTGCCCAGCGTGTGCACCGAGCGCGACACGTTGGCGTTGTGCAGCGCGTAGTGCTCGGCGAGCACGTCGAGCACCTGCCGCGGCTTGTGCGAGGTGTTCGCGCTGTCCAGGTAGACGAGCGGGTGACCGTTGACCTCCCGGTCGAGGATCGGGAAGTCGGCCCGCACCTTCGCCACGTCGAAGCGCGGCACGTCGTCGTACTGCGGCATGCCCGCCGGGATGGCCATCGAGGTCATGTCGAGTCTCAGGCCCGCGCCGCGCCGGCCCCGGCGACGTACCGCTCGTAGCCCTCTTCCTCGAGCTTGTCGGCCAGCTCGCGGCCGCCCTGCTCGACGATCCGGCCGGCCACGAAGACGTGCACGTAGTCGGGCTTGATGTAGCGCAGGATGCGGGTGTAGTGGGTGATCAGCAGCAGGCCGGTGTCACCGGTGTCGCGCACCCGGTTCACGCCCTCGCTGACCACGCGCAGCGCGTCGACGTCCAGGCCGGAGTCGGTCTCGTCGAGGATGGCCATCTTCGGCTTGAGCAGCTCCAGCTGCACGATCTCGTGCCGCTTCTTCTCGCCGCCGGAGAAGCCCTCGTTGACGTTGCGCTGGGCGAACGCCGGGTCCATCTGGAGCTTCTCCATGGCGCCGCGCAGCTCGCCGGCCCAGGTGCGCAGCTTCGGCGCCTCGCCGTCGATGGCGGTCTTGGCGGTACGCAGGAAGTTGGCCACCGACACGCCGGGGACCTCGACCGGGTACTGCATGGCCAGGAAGAGGCCGGCGCGGGCGCGCTCGTCGACGGACATGGACAGCACGTCCTCGCCGTCGAGGGTCACCTCGCCACCGGTGATCTCGTACTTCGGGTGACCGGCGATCGAGTACGCCAGCGTGGACTTGCCGGAGCCGTTCGGGCCCATGATGGCGTGCGTCTCGCCGGAGCGCACGGTCAGGTCGACCCCGTGCAGGATCGGCTTGAGCTCACCCTCGGGCAGCTTGACCGACACCTTCAGGTCGCGGATCTCCAGGGTGCTCATCAGCGGGTCACTCCATTGCTCGGCAGCGGACGGCCGTCGCCGTCCACGGAAAGGTAGATGTCACCGTCACGGACTTCGACGGCATAGACGGGTACGGGTTCGGTCGCGGGCAGTCCGGTGGGCTCACCGGTACGCAGGTCGAAACGGGATCCGTGCAGCCAGCATTCCAGCGTGCAGCCCTCGACCTCGCCCTCGGACAGCGCCACGGCGGCGTGCGAGCACTCGTCGTGCACGGCGTAGAACACGTCGTCCTCGCCGTGCACGATCGCGACCTGCACGCCGTCCACGTCGGCGCTGATCGCGGTGCCCTTCGGCACGTCCTCGGTGGAGCAGATCTTGAGCATCAGGCGCCGGCCTTCGCCAGCCGGGCCTCGATGGCGTCGCCCAGGCGCTCGCGCAGGTCCTCGACCGGGATCTTGTTGATCAGCTCGGCGAAGAAGCCGCGCACCACAAGGCGCCGCGCCTCGGCCTCCGGGATGCCCCGGGCCATCAGGTAGAACAGCTGCTCGTCGTCGAACCGGCCGGTCGCGCTGGCGTGCCCGGCGCCGGCGATCTCGCCGGTCTCGATCTCCAGGTTGGGTACGGAGTCGGCCCGCGCGCCGTCGGTGAGCAGCAGGTTCCGGTTGATCTCGTACGTGTCGGTGCCGGTGGCCTCGGCGCGGATCAGCACGTCGCCGACCCAGACCGTGTGCGCGTCGTCGCCCTGCAGCGCGCCCCGGTAGCCGACGTTGCTGCGGCAGTCCGGCACGGTGTGGTCGACCAGCTGACGGTGCTCCAGGTGCTGGCCGGAGTCGGCGAAGTAGACGCCGTACAGCTCGGCCTCGCCGCCGCGCTGGGTGTACTCCACCGACGTGTACTGCCGGACCAGGTCGCCGCCGAGGCTGACCTGCACGTGCAGGATCCGGGCGTCGCGGCCCAGCCGCACCTTGAGGTGCTGCGCCTGCACCGCGTCGTCGGCCCAGTCGGCGACGGTGACCAGGGTCAGCTTCGCCCCGTCGCCCACGGTCACCTCGACGTTGTCGGCAAGCGTGGCCGAGCCGACGTGCTCGATCACCACGGTGGCCTCGGCGAACCGGTCCACCTCGACGAACGTGTGGCCGAAGGCGAGCGCCTCGGCGTTCTCGCCGACCACCCGCAGGCGCACCGGCTGCTGCACCACCGCGTCGCGGTCGACGCGCACCAGCAGCGCGCCGTCGGCCCCGCCGTACGCGAGCGCGCTGACCCGGTCGAACGGGGTGAGCACGCTGCCCATCCGGGGGTCGTCCCGGCCGATCCGGTCGACGGTGACGCCCTCGGGCAGGTCACCGTACTCGTGCCGGACCGCGCCGGTCGCGCCCTGCGCCGACCCGGTCAGGCCGCGCAGGCGCTTGAGCGGGGTGAAGCGCCACTCCTCCTCCAGGCCGGTCAGGGCCGGGAAGTCGGCGACGTCGTACGAGCGGAGCGCCTGCGACTTGGTCGTGGGCGGTGCGGAAGCCTGGGTAGTCATCTCTTCCTTGGTCTGTTCTACGACGAGGTGTCAGGTGAGGCGGAGGGCGGGCGGCGTCAGCCGACCGCGCCCTCCATCTGCAGCTCGATCAGGCGGTTGAGCTCCAGCGCGTACTCCATCGGGAGCTCCTTGGCGATCGGCTCGATGAAGCCGCGCACGATCATCGCCATCGCCTCGTCCTCGCTCAGGCCCCGGCTCATCAGGTAGAAGAGCTGGTCCTCGCTGACCTTGGAGACGGTCGCCTCGTGCCCCATCGACACGTCGTCCTCGCGGATGTCGACGTACGGGTAGGTGTCGGAGCGGGAGATCGTGTCGACCAGGAGCGCGTCGCACTTGACGGTGCTCTTGCTGCTGGTCGAGCCCTCCAGCACCTGGACCAGACCGCGGTACGAGGTGCGGCCGCCGCCCCGGGCGATCGACTTCGACACGATGGTCGAGGAGGTGTGCGGCGCGGCGTGCACCATCTTGGCGCCGGCGTCCTGGTGCTGGCCCTCGCCGGCCATGGCCACCGAGAGCACCTCGCCCTTGGCGTGCTCGCCGGTCATGTAGACCGCCGGGTACTTCATGGTGACCTTGGAGCCGATGTTGCCGTCGACCCACTCCATGGTCGCGCCCTCGTGGCACACGGCGCGCTTGGTGACCAGGTTGTAGACGTTGTTCGACCAGTTCTGGATGGTCGTGTACCGGCACCGGGCGTTCTTCTTGACGATGATCTCCACGACGGCGCTGTGCAGCGAGTCGGAGGAGTAGATGGGCGCGGTGCAGCCCTCGACGTAGTGCACGTACGCGCCCTCGTCGACGATGATCAGCGTCCGCTCGAACTGGCCCATGTTCTCCGTGTTGATCCGGAAGTAGGCCTGCAGCGGGATGTCCACGTGCACGCCCTTCGGCACGTAGATGAACGAGCCACCGGACCAGACGGAGGTGTTCAGCGCGGCGAACTTGTTGTCGCCGACCGGGATGACCGTGCCGAAGTACTCCTTGAACAGGTCCTCGTGCTCCTTGAGCGCGGTGTCGGTGTCGAGGAAGACGACGCCCTGCTCCTCCAGGTCCTCACGGATCTGGTGGTAGACGACCTCGGACTCGTACTGCGCCGCGACGCCCGCGACCAGGCGCTGCTTCTCCGCCTCCGGGATGCCGAGCTTGTCGTAGGTGTTCTTGATGTCCTCGGGCAGGTCCTCCCAGGAGGTGGCCTGCTTCTCGGTGGACCGCACGAAGTACTTGATGTTGTCGAAGTCGATCCCGGTGAGGTCGGCGCCCCAGTTCGGCATCGGCTTGCGGCCGAACAGGCGCAGGCCCTTGAGCCGCAGGTCGAGCATCCAGGCCGGCTCGTTCTTCTTGGCCGAGATGTCCCGCACCACCGCCTCGCTGAGGCCGCGCTGGGCGGACGCCCCGGCGACGTCGGGGTCGGCCCAGCCGTACTCGTAACGGCCGAGGGCCGCGAGCTGCTCCTCCTGGGTCAGGGGCTGGACGATCTGCTCGGTCATCTATCTGTCCTCACAGTGGTGACGGTGGAACCGGACTGGGCGGGAATGTGCGTGGTGCACACGCCGTCGCCGTGCGCGATGGTGGCCAGGCGCTGTACGTGAGTGCCGACCAGACGGGAGATCACTTCGGTCTCGGCCTCGCACAGCTGAGGGAACTCGGCGGCCACGTGCGCCACCGGGCAGTGGTGCTGGCAGAGCTGGCCGCCGGAGGCGATCGTGGACGCGTTGGCAGCGTAACCCTCGGCGGTCAGCGCGCCGGCGAGTGCCTCCGCCCGCGCGAGCGGGGCGTCTCCGGCGTCCTCCATGGCCGCCCGGCAGCGGGTCTCCAGCGCGGAGACCTGCTCGGCCGCGAACGCCGCGACCGCCTCGGTGCCGCCGGTGCGGGCGATCCACCGCAGCGCGGCGGTGGCCATGTTGTCGTAGTGGTGGGTGCCACAGCGACCGCGGCCCGCCTCGGTGAGCGCGAAGACCTTGGCCGGGCGGCCGCGCCCGCGACTGCCGCGGACGGTCTGGTCGCGGGCGACCACGTCACCGTCGGCGAGCATCGCGTCGAGGTGGCGGCGGATCGCGGCCGGGCTCAGGCCGAGCGCCGTGCCGAGCTGCGCGGCGGTGGTGGGACCACGCTCCAGCAGCAGCTGGGTGACCCGGTCCCGGGTCGACAGGTCAGCCGGGGCGGTCTCCCGCTCGCCGGGCCGTACGCCGCGACGTGCGCGCGAACCACCGGCGACCGGACCGGTCACCGGCGTTCGGGAGAGCGCCGCCGCGTTTTTCACAACAGCAACGTTACGTAATTCGCGGAGGGCCCGCAAACCCGGGGTCCGGTGATTCCGACCACCGGGGTGCCGGAGTCACCCGATCGGGATCAACTACGGTGCGTAGGATTCGCTCCGTGAAGCGATCCGTCCGGTTTCCGGTCTCCGCCACGCTGCTGCGCCGCCTCGCGCTCGCCTCGATCATCGCGAACGTCGCGATCGTGGTCACCGGCGGGGCCGTCCGGCTCACCGCCTCCGGCCTCGGCTGCCCCACCTGGCCCCGGTGCACCGAGGACTCCTACACCACCACACCCGAGATGGGCGTGTACGGGGTGATCGAGTTCGGCAACCGGCTGCTCACCTTCGCGGTCGGGATCATCGCGCTCGCCGTGGTGCTGGCCGTGCTGGCGCACCGTCCGCGCCGCCGCGGGACGCTGCCGCTGGCCGTGGGCGTGCTGTTCGGCATCCCGGCCCAGGCGATCATCGGTGGCATCACCGTGCTCACCAACCTCAACCCGTGGGTGGTCGGGCTGCACTTCCTCGCCTCGATGGCGGTGATCGCGGTCGCGTACGCGCTCTGGCGGCGCATCAAGGACCCGGACGGGCCGGTGTCCCCGACCGTGCCGGCGCCGCTGCGTACGCTCGCCTGGATCACCACGGCGGTGAGCGCGTCGGTGCTGGTGGTCGGCACGTGGGTGACCGGCAGCGGACCGCACGCCGGCGACCACGGCGCGGCCCGCAACGGCCTGGACCCGGCGGCGATCTCCCAGGTGCACGCCGACGGCGTCTTCCTGCTGATCGGCCTGTCGGTGGCGCTGTACTTCGCGTTCCGGGCGGTCGGCGCGGCGCGGGCGGCGCGGGCCGCCGCGGTGCTGATCGCGGTCGAGCTGGGCCAGGGCGTGATCGGCTTCGTCCAGTACTTCACCCACCTGCCCGCCGTGCTGGTCGGCGCGCACATGCTCGGCTCCTGCCTGGTGCTGCTGGCCACGCTGGGCGTGCTGTGGGCGACCCGGGAGCGGCTGCCGGCCACCCCGGAGGCCCCGGCCGTGCCCGCCGAGCAACGGGTGGGCGCCGCCGCCTGAGTGCGGGCGTTACCGCACGGCTGGAGCGGGAAAGCGGTCCGGGCCACCGACCGTCCGCCCGAGGGGAGCTCCCCGTGTCCCGCAAGAGCCTCTCCACCACCACCCCGCAACGGCTGACCCCGGTCGCCGGCGCGCCGCTGTGGTGCGACGCCCGCGAGTACGGCCTCACCGGCGACGGGGTCACCAACGACCAGCCCGCCCTGGCGGCGCTGGTGGACCGCCTCGGCGCCGGGTACGACGCCGACGGCCGGGCCCGGGTGATCTACTGCCCGCCCGGCCTGTACTCGATCCGCGACGCGGGCACCGTCTGGCGCAGCGGCGTCTCGCTGCTCGGCGCCGGTCCGGCGGCGACCCGCTTCCTGCTCAGCAACGAGGGCAACCGCAGCGCGCCGGTCCCGCTCGCCTACTGGACCACGGTGCAGCACGGCGCGGACCGGGACCGGCACATCGCCGACTGCTCGTTCACCGACTTCGAGATCGACGGCTCCGGCGTGGCCCAGACCGCCTACGACTACCTGGCCAAGGGGCTGGGCCTGCAGTACGTGGTGCGCGGCGTGTTCCGCAACCTCTACATCCACCACACCGGGGCGACCGGCCTGGGCTGCGACTTCCTCCAGGACAGCCTGATCGACGGGGTGGTCGCGGTGGGGTGCGGCCGGCTGGACAACGGCGACCAGATGGGCGGCGCGGGGATCGGCGTCGGCATCGGCGGCTGGGGCGACGTGGAGCGCCTCACCATCGCCAACTGCACCACCATCGGCAACGGCACCAACGGCATCTTCCTGGAGCTGCAGAAGGACTACTGGACCCCGCCCCGTGGCATCCGGATCATCGGCTGCCACAGCCAGGCCAACCGGTTCGGCATCTCTGACTGGGGCGCGGACGGGCTGATCGTCTCCGGCTGCACCATGACCAACAACCTGGAGGCCGGCTTCGACGTGTCGGGCAACGGCACCGCCGGGGTGGCCGGGCGCGGCGGCCTGGTCACCGGCTGCGTGATCGACTACAACGTCGGCGACGGCATCAGCATGGGCAACACCCCCGGCCCGTACGCGGTCCAGGCCAACCGGATCAGCCGCAACGGCGGCTTCGGCTACCACGAGCACGACCTGGGCCACGGCTACCGGGGCGCGGCGGCCGACGTGGTGATCCAGGACAACGACATCCGGGAGAACGCGCTGGACGGCATCCGGATCGACCGGCCGATGCTCGACACGTCGATCGTCGGGAACCGGATCCGGGACAACGGCCGCCGCTCCGCCCCGGCCGGCACCGGCTCCGGCGAGGCGGTGCGGTACGGCCCCCGCGAGGTCACCGACGGCAACGCCGACTGGCCGGCCGGTGGGCACCGGGGCAAGGTGGTGCGGGTCGGCTCCCGGGACGCCGTGGTGTCCGACAACAGCGCCGACCGGCTCTCCCTGGCCGAGGTGCGCCCGGACGGCTCCACCGGCTGGAGCGCCGCCACGCCGGGGCCCGGCACGGCGTACGAGCTGCCCGACTCACCGCCCGCGTGCGGCGGCATCACGATCGCCGCGCCGTTCGACTCGGCCACCGTGCGCGGCAACCGGATCTGGCACCGGGACGCCGACACCCAGGCGTACGGCATCTGGGTCACCGAGGCGGGCAGTTGCGTCTCCTGCGCGTTCGAGGACAACGACCTGGCCGGCACCGAGGCCGCGCTGCGGCTGGACACGCCGCCGATCGGTGGCCGCTGGGCGCGCAACCACAGCGACCGCGACTGAGCGTCGTGCCGGTGCGGGCCGTCGCGGCGGTCACCCGGCCGGTGGCCTCAGCGGCGGGCCAGGTGGGTGAGCACCGCGTCGGCGAGGCGGTCCGGGGCGCCGTCGGCGTACCCGACGAACAGGCTCGGCTCGGTCAGCTCCAGCTCGACCAGCACGGGCGCGCCGTCCGGGCCGGGGATCAGGTCGACCCGGGCGTAGAGCAGGCGGTCCGGGCCGCCGGGCACCACCGCCAGCACCTTCTCGGCCACCGCGCGCTGCTCCGCCGTGGCGGCGCGGGCGTCGATCCGCTCCTCCTTGTAGAGCGCGGCCTCGCCCAGGTCCGGCCCGGTCAGCATCGGACCCTTGCGGATCGCGTGGCTGAACGCCAGGCCGCCGGGGCCGGCCAGGAACAGCAGCGCGGTCTCCCCGGCGGTGTCCACCGCGCCGAGGTACGGCTGGACCATGGTGACCCGCCCGGCGGCGGAGAGCCGCCGTACGTGGGCCACCGCGAGCTCACGGTGCTCCGGGTCGGTCAGGTCGTAGCGGCCGGTGTCCTGGCTGCCGGCGCTCACCGCCGGCTTGATCACGTGCTCGCCGCGGGCCGGGGGCGTCCACGCCTGCCCCGGCTCGACCCACTCCGTCGGGACGGTGGGCACTCCGGCGGCGGCCAGCTCGGACAGGTAGCGCTTGTCGGTGTTCCAGGCGACCACGTCGGCCGGGTTGACCAGGGCCGGCACGGTACGCGCCCAGGCCACGAACTCGTCCCGCCGCCGCGCGTAGTCCCACGGGGAGCGGAGCACGACCAGGTCGTACCCGGGCCAGTCCACCGAGGGGTCGTCCCAGACCGCGATCTCGGTCGTGACGCCGCGGTCGGCGAGCGGGCCGAGCGCGAGCCGGTCGTCCGGGTCGAGGCCGGGCAGTTCGGCGCAGGTGACGAAAGCGACCCGGGGTCTCCCCCGGGTCGACTGGTGGTGGTTGGTCATTCGGTATATGTCAACGGGCCATCGTGCGCCGGGCCATCGACCGCCACAGGTCGTTGCTCGGACGCATCTGGTCCATCAGTTCACGCTCCCAGGCGTTCTCGACGTCGACCCCGGCCTTCGCGCAGGCCTGCCGCGCGACGTCCGTGCCGTCGGCGAACTGGTCTGCCCATACCCCGTCGGAACCCACGAGGACGATCCGTGCGCCGCGCTTGCCGACGTACTCGATGACCGCCTTCGCGCCGCCGTGCCCGGCGGCGAACGACTTGATGCCCGCGACCAGGCCGTTGGGGGCCTGCTCGGCGGTCTTGTCAGCCGTCAGCGTCGTATCGGAACCATCTGCCATGACGCGAAGCCTAAGCAGAGTTCCACCCGGATGTGCGAGAACCATGAACTGAATGTGATGCCAATTACCCGTCGGTTTAAGAAGAACCACAGGTAATTCGCCCGTACATGTCGCTTATATCTGGGTGAAACGGGCGGGCGGGATCGTCACAATCTGTCCGGGTTGGACCCGTCCGGGAAAGCCCGAAAAAAATTTCTGATGAACCGCCGGACGGGCGGGTCAGAGCAGCGCGTCGAGCGCGACGGCCGCGAACAGGATCGTGAGGTACGTGGTGGACCAGTGGAACAGCCGCATCGGCTTGACCGCCTCGCCGCGCGTCGCGCGCCGGCACAGCTTGTGCGCCTCGACGAGGAAGATCCCGCCGACCACGAGCGCCGTGACCCCGTAGATCGGGCTCATCCCGAGCGGCCAGACCGCCAGCGAGGAGAGCACCGTCAGCCAGGAGAAGCCGATGATCTCGGCGTTGACCCGCCGGACCGAGGCCACCACCGGCAGCATCGGCACCCCGGCGCGGGCGTAGTCGGCCTTGTACTTGATGGCCAGCGCGTAGAAGTGCGGCATCTGCCAGAAGAACACCACAGCGAACAGGCCCCACGCGGCCGGTGCCAGCGAACCGGTGACAGCGGCCCAGCCGATCAGCACCGGCGCGGCCCCGCAGATGCCGCCCCAGAACGTGTTGGCGGCCGTGGTCCGCTTCAGCCACAGCGTGTAGACCAGGTCGTAGTAGGCGATCGCGGCCAGCGTCAGCACCGTCGCCAGCCAGTTCGTCGCCGCCGCCATCAGCGCCACCGAGACGGCCGCCAGCACCAGGCCGAAGACCAGGGCGCTGCGCGGCGACACGGTGTGCGCGGGCAGCGGACGGCGCTTGGTGCGCCGCATGAGCTGGTCGATGTCGCGGTCGATGTAGCAGTTGATGACGCTCGCCGCGCCGGCCGCGAGCGACCCGCCGACCAGCACCACGGCGACCAGCCACAGCGACGGCATCCCGCCGTGGGCGAGCATCATCGCCGGCACGGTGGTGACCAGCAGCAGCTCGACGATCCGCGGCTTGGTCAGCGTCACGTACGCCGCCACCACGGCGCGTACGTCCCGCCGGCCGCTCGCCGGCGCCTCCGCCACCGCGCCCACCGGCGACTGCCCGGCAGGGTTGCTGACGGGGCGCTCGGTGATCATGCTCACGGATTGCCACCTTCCGGCATCGGCGGGGGAGGTCGTTCGGCCCGGACCGCTGCGGGTCCACACACCGCCCCACACACTACGCGGCGTCGTTTTCGCTGCCCCGTGGACCCGGCAACGGTGCGAGCCGTCACACCTGGGGTTGAACGACCGGACGTCCGCGATCCGTACAGAACAGCATGCTGAGATCCCCGGGCGGACGTTTAGCACCGCTCGATAGGGTCATCAGTGAGGGTTCCGCCCATCTGCCGAGGAGCACAACCATCGTGGCTGCCAACCGACCCGAGCTTCCCGCTCTCAACTGGTCCGACCTCGACCGCAGGGCCGTCGACACGGTCCGCGTGCTGGCCATGGACGCCGTGGAGAAATCCGGCAACGGCCATCCGGGGACGGCGATGAGCCTCGCCCCGGCGGCGTACCTGCTCTTCAACCGGGTCATGCGGCACAACCCGGCCGACCCGAACTGGGCCGGGCGCGACCGGTTCGTGCTCTCCGCCGGCCACTCCAGCCTGACGCTCTACATCCAGCTCTTCCTCTCCGGCTACCCGCTGTCGCTGGACGACCTGAAGGCGCTGCGCCAGTGGGGCTCGCTCACCCCGGGCCACCCGGAGCACGGCCACACCCCGGGCGTCGAGACCACCACCGGCCCGCTCGGCCAGGGCCTCGGCAACGCGGTCGGCATGGCCATGGCCGCCCGCCGCGAGCGCGGCCTGTTCGACCCGGAGCCGGACCGCGCCGACTCCCCGTTCCGGCACGACATCTGGTGCATCGCCTCCGACGGTGACATCGAGGAGGGCATCACCCACGAGGCCAGCGCGCTCGCCGGTCACCAGCAGCTCGGCAACCTCTGCGTGATCTACGACGACAACGAGATCTCGATCGAGGACGACACCCGCATCGCCAAGAGCGAGGACGTGGCGGCCCGCTACGAGGCGTACGGCTGGCACGTGCAGACCGTCGACTGGCGCAGCGGCGACGCCGACCAGGGCGACTACCACGAGGACGTGGAGGCGCTGTACCAGGCGCTGCTGGCGGCCAAGGCGGAGACCGGCCGGCCGTCGTTCATCGCGCTGCGCACGATCATCGGCTGGCCCGCGCCGAACAAGCAGAACACCGGCAAGATCCACGGCTCGGCGCTCGGCGCGGACGAGGTCAAGGCCACCAAGGAGATCCTCGGCTTCGACCCGCAGCGCACCTTCGAGGTCGACGAGGAGGTGCTCAAGCACGCCCGCCAGGTGCTGGAGCGCGGCGCGCAGGAGCAGGCCGAGTGGACCACCGGATTCGACGCGTGGGCGCAGGCCAACCCGGAGCGCAAGGCGCTGTGGGACCGGATGGCCACCCGTACGCTGCCGACCGGCTGGACCGACGCGCTGCCGACCTTCCCGGCGGACGCCAAGGGCGTCGCCACCCGGGCCGCCTCCGGCAAGATCCTGGAGGCCCTGGCGCCGGTGCTGCCCGAGCTGTGGGGCGGCTCGGCCGACCTGGCCGAGAGCAACAACACCACGATGAAGGGCGAGCCGTCGTTCGTCCCGGCCGCGCACGCCACCAAGGACTTCCCCGGTGACGAGTACGGCCGCACGCTGCACTTCGGCATCCGCGAGCACGCCATGGGCTCGATCCTCAACGGCATCGCCCTGCACGGCGGCACCCGCCCCTACGGCGGCACGTTCCTGGTGTTCAGCGACTACATGCGCCCGGCGGTGCGGCTGGCCGCGCTGATGAAGCTGCCGGTGACGTACGTCTGGACGCATGACTCGATCGGCCTCGGCGAGGACGGCCCGACGCACCAGCCGATCGAGCACCTGACCGCGCTGCGGGCCATCCCCGGCCTGGACGTGGTGCGCCCGGCCGACGCCAACGAGACGGTCTGGGCGTGGCGGCAGGCGCTGGAGCACACCGACCGGCCGACCGCGCTGGCGCTCAGCCGCCAGGCGCTGCCGACGTTCGACCGCACCGACCTGGGCGGCGCCGAGGGCGTCGCCAAGGGCGGGTACGTGCTGGCCGAGGCGTCGAACGGCAAGCCGCAGGTGATCATCGTCGGCACCGGCTCGGAGGTGCAGCTCTGCCTCACCGCGCGGGAGCGGCTGGAGGCCGACGGCACCCCCACCCGGGTCGTGTCCATGCCCTGCCAGGAGTGGTTCTTCGCCCAGGACGAGGCGTACCGGGAGTCGGTGCTGCCTCGCGGGGTAAAGGCACGGGTGAGCGTGGAGGCGGGCATCGCGATGTCGTGGCGGGCGATCGTCGGCGACAGCGGCGAGTGCGTGAGCATCGAGCACTACGGCGCCAGCGCACCGCACACCGTGCTCTTCGAGCAGTTCGGGTTCACCCCCGACCGGATCGTGGCCGCCGCGCACGCGGCGCTGACCCGGGTGGGCGACATCACCGGTTTCACGACCGGCAACTGAGGGGAGCGTGGACGGCATGACGGACAGGCTGAAGGAGCTCCAGGGCGCCGGTGTGGCGATCTGGCTCGACGATCTTTCCCGGGTACGGCTGAGCTCCGGCGGGCTGGACAAGCTGCGCCGGGAGAGCCACGTCGCCGGGGTGACCACCAACCCGACGATCTTCGCGAAGGCGCTGAGCGACGCCGACGAGTACGACTGGCAGCTTCGTGACCTCGCCGTACGCGGCGTGGACGTCGAGGAGGCGGTCCGCATGCTCACCACGTACGACGTGCGGTGGGCCTGCGACGTGATGCGCCCCTCGTACGACGTCAGCGACGGCGTGGACGGCCGGGTGTCGATCGAGGTGGACCCGCGCTCGGCGCACGACGCGGCGAAGACCGTCGCCGAGGCCAAGGCGCTGTGGTGGCTGGTCGACCGGCCGAACCTGTTCATCAAGATCCCGGCCACCGAGGAGGGCCTGCCCGCGATCACCGCGACGCTGGCCGAGGGAATCAGCGTAAACGTCACGCTGATCTTCGGCCTGGACCGCTACTCGCAGGTGATGGACGCGTTCCTGGCCGGCCTGGAGCAGGCGCAGGCCAACGGGCACGACCTGTCGAAGATCGGCTCGGTCGCCTCG
The DNA here is from genome assembly GCF_003667485.1 of Micromonospora sp. BL1. Classification (NCBI taxonomy): domain Bacteria; kingdom Bacillati; phylum Actinomycetota; class Actinomycetes; order Micromonosporales; family Micromonosporaceae; genus Micromonospora; species Micromonospora sp. BL1. The sequence continues at coordinate 15,839 of NZ_RCVK01000286.1, read as the reverse complement.
TTCTTCGTCTCCCGGGTCGACACCGAGGTGGACAAGCGGCTGGAGAAGATCGGTTCGGACCGGGCCAAGGCGCTGCGCGGCAAGGCGGCGGTCGCCAACGCCCGGCTGGCGTACGAGCGCTACGGCGAGGTCTTCTCCTCGGCGCGCTGGCAGAAGCTGGCCGACGCGGGCGCCCACCCGCAGCGCCCGCTGTGGGCCTCCACGTCGACGAAGAACCCGGACTACCGGGACGTCATCTACGTCGAGGAGCTGATCGCGCCCGGCACCGTCAACACCATGCCGGAGCCGGTCGTCCACGCCTACGCCGAGCACGGCGAGACGAAGCCGGACACCGTCACCGTCGCGTACGACGACGCGCGTCAGGTCTTCGCCGACCTCCAGTCGGTGGGCGTGGACCTGTCCGACGTGATCGCCACGCTGGAGCGCGAGGGCGTGGAGAAGTTCGAGGCGAGCTGGGTGGAGCTGCTGGAGGGGGTCAAGAAGTCCCTCGCCGAGGCGGCCAAGGGCTCGGGCAGCCCGCACCGGGCCGCCGGGGAGAACGCGCAGGCGGCGCAGCAGGCCGGCGGCAACGCGTGACCGACGGCGTCCGACGCGTCCCGGGGCCGGGCCCCGGGACGCGTCGCGCCGTACCGTGGAACGGGTGAGGTGGTCTGCCTTGAACGAGCCGAGGTGGCGCGGTGAGTGACCTGCTGGCCGGGCGGGCGGACATGGCCGCCGGTCTGGCCGTGCGCGGGGCCGACGCCCTCGGTGCGGCCACCCGCGCCACGCTCGTCTCCCACGACGTCCCGGCCCGGCTCGCCGCCGCGGACCCGGCCCTCTGGGGGCCGGCCGCCGAGCCGGCGGCCCTCGCCCGGCTGGGCTGGCTGCACGCCCACCGGCACAGCCGGGACCTGCTCCCCCAGCTCGCCGAACTTGCCGCCGAGCTGGACGACCTGGACCACGTGGTGCTGGCCGGCGCCGGCGGCGACACGCTCGCCGCCGAGGTGCTGGCCGAGTGCCTGGGCCGGCCGGTGACGGTGCTCGACACCGCCGATCCGGGGCCGGCGCGGGCCGCGCTCGCCGACCGCCCGGCGCGTACCCTCCTCGTGCTCGCCGCCCGGCACGGCCTCGACCGGACCACCGACGCCCACCTGCGGGTCTACCGGCAGGCGTGGGCGGACGAGGGCCCGGATGCCGCCCGGCACGTCGTGGTGGTCACCGAGCCCGGCTCGGAACTCGCGGCGCGCGCCGACGAGCTGGGCGCGGTGGTGATCCCGGCCGAGCCCGGCGCGGCCGGGCCGTGGGCCGCGCTCACCGCGTTCGGCCTGGTCCCGGCCGCGCTGGCCGGCGCGCCGGTGGCCGAGGTGCTGGACGAGGCCGAGGCGCTCACCGGCGCGCTCGACCGGGATCGGGACAACCCGGCACTGGCGCTCGGCGCGGCCCTGGGCGCGGCGCCCGGCGCCGGCCGGGACACGATCGCGCTGGTACCCGACGGCACCGGCCTCGACGGCCTGGGCCGCTGGGCGGGCGCGCTGCTCGCCGACGCCACCGGTGGACGTCTGCTGCCGGTGGTGGCGGAGTCCCCCGACTCCCCCGGCGCCACCGGTCCGGGCGTGCTCACTGTCGGTCTCGGCGGCGCCCTCGGCGCCGGTGTCGGACCGGGCGTGGCCGCCGACGTCGCGGTCAACGGTCCGCTCGGCGCACACCTGCTCACCTGGGCCTACGCCGCCGCGACCGCCGCGGTGACGCTGCGGACCGACCCGTTCGCCGCGCCGCCGGACCCGGCGGACGACGACGCGGCGCCGGAGAGCGGGCCGCCGTCGTCGGTCGAGGGCGCGATCGAGGTGTACGCCCCGAGCGGCGCACCGGCCGACCTGACCGGCGCGCTGCGCTGGCTGCTCGACGGGCTGGGCGAACGGGAGCACCTCGTGGTGACCGCGTACCTCGACCGGCACGCCGACGCGGCGATCGCCGGGCTGCGCCCGCTGCTGGCGCGGGCCGCCGGACGCCCGGTCACATTCGGCTGGGGACCGCGCCGGCCGCACCACACCGACCCGCGCGGCCGGCACCTCCAGATCACCGGTGCGGTCACCGATGATCTGGAGGTGCCCGGCCGTCCGTACACCTTCGCGCAGCTCCAGGCGGCCCAGGCCGCCGGCGACCGGCGGGCCCTGGCCGGCCGGGAGCGACCGGTGCTGCGACTGCACCTGACCGAGCGGGCGGCGGGTGCCGCCCAGCTCCTGGACACGGCCGGACGGACACGCACGTGACGATCAATGACCTGGAATCAGCGGACCGAGACGCAGGAGGAGGTGGCCCGGTGAACCCGCTGCGCGATCCGCAGGACCGGCGGCTGCCCCGGATCCCCGAGCCGTGTGCCCTGGTGATCTTCGGGGTGACGGGTGACCTGGCCCGCAAGAAGCTGCTGCCGGCGGTCTACGACCTGGCCAACCGGGGGCTCCTGCCGCCCGGCTTCGTGGTGCTGGGCTTCGCCCGACGGGACTGGGGCGACGGCGACTTCGAGTCGGTGGCGCACGACGCGGCCAAGAAGCACGCCCGTACCCCGTGGCGGGAGGAGGTGTGGGCCCGGCTCGCCGGCAACATCAAGTTCGTCGGCGGCTCGTTCGACGACGACGCCGCGTTCGACCACCTCGCCGCCACGCTCGACGAGCTGCGCGACACGCACGGCATCCCCGGCAACGCCGCCTTCTACTTCTCCATCCCCCCGGCGGCCTTCCCCGTGGTGCTCAAGCAGCTCGCCCGCACCGGCATGGCGGACAACGCCAAGTCCGGCGGCTGGCGGCGCGTGGTGGTGGAGAAGCCGTTCGGCAACGACCTGCCCTCGGCCAAGGCGCTCAACGACCTCGTCGACGACGTCTTCACCCGCCAGGACGTGTTCCGGATCGACCACTACCTGGGCAAGGAGACGGTCCAGAACATCCTGGCGCTGCGCTTCGCGAACAACCTGTTCGAGCCGCTGTGGAACTCCAAGTACGTCGACTCGGTGCAGATCACCATGGCCGAGGACGTCGGCATCGGCACCCGCGCGGCGTTCTACGACTCCGTCGGCACCGCCCGCGACGTGCTCCAGAACCACCTGCTCCAGTTGCTCGCCCTGGTCGCCATGGAGGAGCCGACGAGCTTCGACGCCGACGAGATCCGCGCCGAGAAGCTCAAGGTGCTCAAGGCGATCACCGTGCCGCACGACGTCTCCGAGGACACCGTGCGCGGCCAGTACCTGCCCGGCTGGGTGGGCGGCGAGCGGGCCAAGGGCTACCTGGAGGAGGAGGGCGTCCCGGAGGGCTCCACCACCGAGACGTACGTGGCGGTGAAGCTGGGCATCCAGAACCGCCGCTGGGCCGGTGTGCCGTTCTACATCCGGGCCGGCAAGCGGCTGCCCCGGCGGGTCACCGAGGTCGCCATCATGTTCAAGAAGGCGCCGCACCTGCCGTTCAACGCCGCCGACATGGAGTCCCTCGGCCCCAACCAGCTCGTCATCCGGGTGCAGCCGGACGAGGGCGTGGTGCTGAAGTTCGGCTCCAAGGTGCCGGGCACCACGATGGAGGTCCGCGACATCGCGATGGACTTCCAGTACGGCGAGGCGTTCACCGAGTCCAGCCCCGAGGCGTACGAGCGGCTGGTGCTGGACGTGCTGATCGGCGACCGGACGCTGTTCCCGGACGCCGCCGAGGTGGAGCAGAGCTGGCAGGTCGTCGACCCGCTGGAGCACGCCTGGGAGGGCACGACCCCGGAGCCGTACCGGGCCGGTGAGTGGGGGCCCCGGGCCGCCGACGAGATGCTGGCCCGCGAGGGCCGGGCTTGGCGAAGAGCGTGAGCGAGCACTGCGAGCGAACCAGGAGGCTCCATTGATCGGGCTGTGGGACACCACCGGCAACGAGGTGGTCAAGGCGCTGGCCGCGGAACGGCGCAGCGCCGGCGGAGTGGCCAGTGGCATGGCGCTCACGCTGATCGTGGTGGTGGACGAGAAGCGGGTACGCGAGGCGGAGGCGGCGGCCACCATCGCCGCGGCGGCGCACCCGTGCCGGCTGCTCGTGGTGGTCCGCTCCGATGTGGAGCGCGACCGCAACCGGCTGGACGCGGAGATCGTCGTGGGTGGCCGGCTCGGGCCGTGCGAGGCGGTGGTGACCCGGATGTACGGGCGCCTCGCGCTGCACGCCGAGTCGGTGGTGATGCCGCTGCTGGTGCCGGACGTGCCGGTGGTGACGTGGTGGCACGGTGAGCCCCCGGCGGAGATCTCCACCGATTTCCTCGGCGTGGTCGCGGACCGGCGGATCACCGACTCGGCGCAGGCCGCCGACCCGATCGCCGCGCTGCGGCAGCGGGCCCACGACTACGCCCCGGGCGACACCGACCTGGCGTGGACCCGGATCACCCCGTGGCGCACGCTCGTGGCCGGCGCGTTCGACACCACCCAGGCCCGGGTCACCGAGGCCAGCGTGGTGGCTCCCCCGTCGGACCCGACGGCGGCGCTGATGCGCGGCTGGCTGAAGGCCCGGCTCGGCATCGACCCGGTCCTGACCGCCACCGACGAGTTCCCCCGGATGCGCCAGGTGCAGTTGCGCTGCGCCAACGGCGACGAGCTGACGCTCACCCGGGACGACAGCATCGCGGTGTTCCGGCGTACCGGGCAGGAGGACCGCACGCTGCCGCTGGTCCGCCGGCCGCTCGGTGACGAGCTGGCTGAAGAACTGCGCCGCCTCGACGCCGACCAGGTGTACGCGGAGGCGCTCGGCGCTGCGGCCGGGATCACCGGGCTCGACCAGCGCCCGGCCCAGCGGGTGCACGTGTGGAAGGATCCGGCGACCGCCCAGCGGGCCGAGGCCGGCGTGACCGCGCACGCGGGCGCGACCGCGAACGAGTGACCGCCCGGACCGGGCGGTCGGAGGCACAGGTGACCGCCGGTGGGCGGTCGGAACACGAGGGCACGACGGATGACTGAGGCGAGTGTCGCCGTACACGCCGACCCCGACCTGCTGGCGCAGGCGGTGGCGGCCCGGCTGGTGGTGAAGCTGCTCGACGCGCAGGCCGAGCGCGGCCAGGCATCGGTGGTGCTGACCGGCGGGCGGATCGCCGCGGCGGTGTACCGGGCGGTCGGGCAGCTGCCCGCCCGGGACGCGGTCGACTGGTCCCGGGTCGACGTGTGGTGGGGAGACGAGCGGTTCCTGCCCGCCGGCGACCCGGACCGCAACGAGACGCAGGCGCGGGCGGCGCTGCTGGACACGGTGCCGCTCGACCCGGCCCGGGTGCACCCGATGCCGGCGTCGGACGGCCCCGCGGGTGACGACCCGGAGGCGGCTGCCGCCGGGTACGCGCGGGAGCTGGCCGCCGCCGCGCGGCCCGGGAACGCGGTGGTGCCGCACTTCGACGTGCTGATGCTCGGCGTCGGCGAGGACGGGCACGTGGCGTCGGTGTTCCCGGAGCACCCGGTGCACCACGACAACCGGCCGGTCAGCGCGGTGCGGGGCAGCCCGAAGCCGCCGCCGGTGCGGACCACGCTGACCCTGCCGACGATCAACACGGCCGAGGAGGTCTGGCTGATCGCCGCCGGGGCGGACAAGGCCCGGGCGGTGGGCATGGCGCTGGCCGGGGCCGGGCCGGTGCAGCTGCCGGCCGCCGGGGTGCGGGGCGTCTCGCGTACCCTCTGGCTGCTGGACCGGGCCGCCGCGGCGAACGTGCCGCCGCGGCTGCGCAGCCTCCGCTGATCCCGGTCGTGGCGGGCCCCTGCCGGGGCCCGTCCACGATCTGGCGATCGACGACACCAGCTCGCCGAAGTGGCGGCATCCGGGGCACTCCGACACGACCACCACCCCGAACTGGCGATCGGCGACGCCAACTCGCCGGATCAGGCGCGGCCGCGACGCCGGCGCAGCGCGTCGAGGGCCTCGGCGAGCAGTGCCTCACCCTCCTCCGGCGTGCGCCGCTCCTGCACGTACGCCAGGTGGGTCTTGTACGGCTCGGCGCGCTGGCGGCCCGGCGGGTCGCCCGGGTCGGGGCCGGCCGGCTCGCCGCAGCGGGGGCACTCCCAGGAGGCGGGCGTCTCCGCCTCGGCCGCGATCAGGAACTCGACCCGGTGCCCGTGGCGGCACCAGTAGACGACCGGTCGGCGCGGCGCGGGCTCGACCCGCTGGTCGAACCGCTCGGGGGCGGACCCGACCCGGGTGCCGCGGATGACGTTGTTGCTGGGCACGGTTGCTCGCTCCCTGTCGTCGGAGGGGACCGCCGCCGGAGGGGGTGGGCGACGGGCGACGCGCGGAGAAACAAAACTGCGCGCGGTCCGTGACGGACCGCGCGCAGATTGTACGCTTCTCAGCGCCGACTCAGGTGCCGCTGGCCATCTGCAGCCGCAGCCAGAGCCCGAGCCCGACGATGCACGCGAACCAGACGATTCCCACCAGAACGGTGTAGCGGTCGAGGTTCTTCTCGGCCACCGACGAACCGGCCAGGCTGGAGCTGACGCCGCCGCCGAACATGCTCGACAACCCGCCGCCCTTACCGCGGTGCAGGAGGATCAGCAGGGTGAGCAGGACGCTCGTGATGACCAGCAACACGATCATCGTGTAGGCGAACCAGATCGGCATGGCGGGGGTCAGTCCTCTCGTTGCGATCACTGCCCGGACCTGTCGGGCACTGCGGCACCGACCGGTGGACGGGCAGCGTCAAGGATAGCGAGCGATCAGCGGGCGATGTGCTCCGGGAACCGGCAGATCTGCGCGAACTCCTCCGCGTCCAGGCTGGCGCCCCCGACCAGAGCCCCGTCCACGTCCGGCTGCGCCATGATCGCAGCGACGTTCGACGCCTTGACCGACCCGCCGTACAGGATCCTGACCTGCTCGGCGGTGCCCTCGTCGTAGGTCTCGGCGATGCGCTTGCGCACCGCGCCGCAGACCTCCTGGGCGTCGTCCGGGGTCGCCGTCTTGCCGGTGCCGATCGCCCAGACCGGCTCGTACGCCACGACGACCTTGGTGACCTGCTCGGCGGTGAGCCCCTTCAGCGCGCCGTCGAGCTGGTCGCAGCAGTGCCGCACCTGACCCGACTGCTCCCGGACCTCCAGGCCCTCGCCGATGCAGAGGATCGGGGTGAGCCCGTTCGCCAGCGCCGCCGACACCTTCGCGTTGACCAGCGCGTCGTCCTCGTGGTGGTACTGCCGCCGCTCGGAGTGGCCGACCACCACGTAACCGCAGCCCAGCTTGGCGAGCATCGGACCGGCGATGTCACCGGTGTACGCGCCCGACGGGTGCGGCGACAGGTCCTGCGCGCCGTAGCCGATCAGCAGCTTGTCGCCGTCCACCGCCGTCTGCACGGTACGCAGGTCGGTGAAGGGCGGCAGCACCACGCACTCGACGTCGGTGAGCTGCTTCTCGTTCAGGCTCGCGGCCAGCTTCTGCACCAGCAGGTTGGCCTCGAGGTGGTTCAGGTTCATCTTCCAGTTGCCGGCCATCAGTGGCCGGCGGGTCGTGCTCGCCATTCAGTTCTCCAGGGCCGCGATGCCGGGGAGGGTCTTGCCCTCCAGGTATTCCAGGGAGGCGCCACCACCGGTGGAGATGTGCCCGAACGAGGACTCGTCCAGGCCCAGCGCGCGCACCGCCGCGGCCGAGTCGCCGCCGCCGACCACGCTGAACGCGTCGGCCTTGGTGATCGCCTCGGCCACGCCCCGGGTGCCGTTGGCGAACGCCGCCATCTCGAACACGCCCATCGGGCCGTTCCAGAAGACGGTCTTCGCCTGCGACAGCGCGGCGGCGAAACCGGCCACCGTCTCCGGGCCGATGTCCAGGCCCAGCCGGTGACTGGGGATGCCGTCGGCCGGCACGGTGTCGTGCGCGGCGTCCGGCGCGAACGCGTCGGCGGCCACCACGTCGACCGGGAGCATGATCTTGCCCGGCGCGCGCTCCATCAGGTTGCGGCAGGTCTCGACCATGTCCTTCTCCAGCAACGACGTGCCCACCTCGTGGCCCTGGGCCTTGAGGAAGGTGAAGCACATCCCGCCGCCGATGAGCAGCCGGTCGACGGTCGGCAGCAGCGCCTCGATCACGGCGAGCTTGTCGGAGACCTTCGAGCCGCCCAGCACCACCACGTACGGCCGCTCCGGCTCGCCGGTGAGACGGCTGAGCACCTCGACCTCGCGCAGCACCAGCCGGCCCGCGAAGTGCGGCAGCCGGGCCGGTACGTCGTGCACGCTGGCGTGCTTGCGGTGCACCGCGCCGAACGCGTCGTCGACGTAGGCGTCGCCGAGCGCGGCGAGCTGGTCGGCGAACGCGCCCCGCTCCGCGTCGTCCTTGCTGGTCTCGCCGGCGTTGAAGCGCAGGTTCTCCAGCAGCGCGACCTGGCCGTCGGCCAGGTCGGCCACCGTGGACCGCGCCGAGTCGCCGACGGTGTCCTCGGCGAAGTGCACCGGGGCGCCGAGCAGCTCACCGAGCCGCCCGGCGACCGGGCGGAGGCTGAACTGCGGGTCCGGCGCGCCCTTCGGGCGGCCCAGGTGCGAGCAGACGACCACCTTCGCGCCGGCCTGCACCAGCGCGCTCAGCGTCGGCAGGACGGCCCGGATCCGGCCGTCGTCAGTGATCTCCCCGGTCTGCTTGTCGAGCGGGACGTTCAGGTCGGCGCGCACCAGCACGCGCCGACCCGACACCCCCTCGGCGAGCAGGTCGTCGAGGTTGCGGATCGTCACAGAGCCAGCCCTCCGTTCGTGACTGCGGGGCTCGCAAGCTCGCTCCTCGCACTCACAGGGACTGACCCACCAGCTTGACCAGGTCCACCAGGCGGTTCGAGTAGCCCCACTCGTTGTCGTACCAGCCGACGACCTTGACCTGGTTGCCGATCACCTTGGTCAGCGGCGCGTCGAAGATGCACGACGCCGGGTCGGTCACGATGTCGGCGGAGACGATGGGATCCTCGTTGTAGGTGAGGATGCCCCGCAGCGGGCCCTCGGCGGCGGCCTTGAGCGCGGCGTTGACCTCGTCCACGGTGGTCTCCCGGCCGACCTCGACGGTCAGGTCGGTGGCCGAGCCGGTCGGGATCGGCACGCGCAGCGCGTAGCCGTCCAGCTTGCCCTTCAGCTCCGGCAGCACCAGGCCGATGGCCTTCGCGGCACCGGTCGAGGTCGGCACGATGTTGAGCGCGGCGGCCCGGGCCCGGCGCAGGTCCTTGTGCGGCGCGTCCTGCAGGTTCTGGTCCTGCGTGTACGCGTGGATGGTGGTCATCAGACCCTGCTTGATGCCGAACGTGTCCTGCAGGACCTTCGCCATCGGCGCGAGGCAGTTGGTGGTGCAGGAGGCGTTCGAGATGATGTTGTGCTTGGCCGGGTCGTACTGGTCCTGGTTGACGCCCATGACCACTGTGACGTCCTCGTTCTTCGCCGGAGCGGAGATGATGACCTTCTTGGCCCCGCCGTCGAGGTGCGCCTTCGCCTTGGTGGCGTCGGTGAAGAAGCCGGTGGACTCGATGACCACGTCGGCGCCGACCTCGCCCCACGGCAGCTTCGCCGGGTCCTTCTCGGCGTACGCCTTGATGGTCTTGCCGCCCACGGTGATCTCGTCGGCGGTTGCCTTCACCTCGTGCGGGAGGCGGCCCAGGATGCTGTCGTACTTGACAAGGTGGGCGAGCGTCGCGTTGTCGGTCAGGTCGTTGACCGCCACGACCTCGACGTCAGCGCCGGACGCCAGCACTGCCCGGAAGAAGTTGCGGCCGATCCGGCCGAAGCCGTTGATGCCAACCCGGATGGTCACAGGTCCCATCTCCTCGCGTTCTGGTCCGCCGGCGTCAGACCGCGGCCGGCGGAGGTGTGTGCGCCGACCGTTGGAGCCGGCCGTCGACATGTCATCTCGGCCACCCCGCCGCGGTCACGGAGACCTGACCGCCCGAGGCGGTGAGCACGGCGAGGAGCGCCTGTTCCGGCCCCCTTGCCGTACGCAGCGACCATATCCGAGCGCGCGGCGTCGCGCTGCGGCGGGTGGTGATCCCGCTCGCGGTGCACTGCCGCCCGAGTCCTATCAGACCACGAGCATGTCCGGCGTGACTGCCGCTTCCGTATCCGGGATGCCCAGGTCACGGGCACGCTTGTCGGCCAGCGCGAGCAGCCGGCGGATCCGGCCGGCGATGGCGTCCTTGGTCAGCGGCGGCTCGGCGAGCGCGCCCAGTTCCTCCAGGGAGGCCTGACGGTGCTCCAGGCGCAGCCGCCCGGCCGAGGTCAGGTGGTTCGGCGCGTCGTCGGCGAGGATCTCCAGCGCACGGGTCACCCGGGCGGCGGCGGCCACCGCGGCGCGCGCGGAGCGGCGCAGGTTCGCGTCGTCGAAGTTCGCCAGCCGGTTCGCTGTCGCGCGCACCTCCCGGCGTACCCTCCGCTCCTCCCAGGCCAGCACGCTGGAGTGCGCCCCTATGCGGGTGAGCAGCGCGGCGATCGCGTCTCCGTCCTTGACCACCACCCGGTCCACGCCGCGCACCTCGCGGTTCTTGGCGGTGATGCCGATGCGGCGGGCGGCGCCGACCAGCGCCAGCGCCGACTCCGGACCCGGGCAGGTGATCTCCAGCGCGCTGGAGCGGCCCGGCTCGGTGAGCGAGCCGTGCGCCATGAACGCGCCCCGCCAGGCCGACACGGCACAGCAGACGTTCGCGGCCACCACGTGCGGCGGCAGGCCGCGCACCGGGCGGCCCCGCACGTCGAGCAGGCCGGTCTGCCGGGCGAGCGCCTCGCCGTCCTTGACCACCCGCACGATGAAGTGGCTGCCCTTGCGCAGCCCGCCGGAGGCGAGCACGTGGATCTCGCTCGGGTAGCCGTACACCTCGGCGATCTCCCGCCGCAGCCGCCGCGCCACCGCGCCGGTGTCCAGCTCCGCCTCGACCACGACGCGGCCCGACACGATGTGCAGGCCGCCGGCGAAACGCAGCAGGGCGGCCATCTCCGCCCGCCGACAGCAGGGCTTGGGCACGTCGACCCGACTCAGCTCGTCCTTGACCGCAGCCGTCATCGCCATAGTGCGCCCCCTCACGGACCGGTTCCGGCGTGTCGCCGGTGATTACGTACGTGTCTAACGATCGGCGCGCAGGACAGGCACCAGCGCGGCGCCCAGGGCGGCTGGATCATGACGGGGCGTGCCGTCCAGGACGGCGACGGGAGCGAGGACCAGCCGGGCACCCAGCGATTCTGCCGCACGTTCGACCGCCGCGGGATCACCCACCGCCGTGGAGTCGGCGAGCACCCGGTCCACCTTCAACTCGGGCAGATAGCGCCGCAGTGTGTCCAGATGGTCGGGCAGGGAGAGCCCCGAGGTCTCCTTCTCGGCCACCAGGTTGAGCGTCACCAGCCGCCGCGCCGGGCTGGACACGATCGCGTCGGCCAGGCCCGGCACCAGCAGGTGCGGCAGCACGCTCGTGTACCAGCTGCCCGGCCCGAAGATCAGCCAGTCCGCGGCGCGTACCGCGGTCACCGCCTCGGCGCACGCGGCCGGCGCGGACGGGTTGAGCCGCAGCGACTCGACGGTGCCCGGGGTGACCGCGACCTGGTGCTGGCCGCGCACCGTGGACACCTCGTCCGGGTGCTCCGGGTCGGCGCCGCGGACCCGGGCCTCGATGCCCACCGGCTGGCGGGACATCGGCAGCACCCGCCCCACCGCGCCGAGCATCGCCCCGGCGTGGTCGAGCGCGGCCACCGGGTCGCCGAGCAGCTCGGTCAGCCCGTGCAGCAGCAGGTTGCCGACCGCGTGGCCGGCGAGCGAGTCGCCGACCGCGACCGGCACCGGCGCGGCGATCGTCGGCGCCGGCGGCACCGCGGCGGCGAAGCGGTGCTGAAACAACGCCGCGCTGCGCCGGGTGGCCGGATGGTCGCCGGCCAGCGCGACGAGCGCCTGCCGCAGGTCGCCGGGCGGCAGGCCGCCGCGCTCGGCGCGCAACCGGCCGCTGGAGCCGCCGTCGTCACCGACGGTGACCACCGCGGTGATGTCCAGGTCCAGTTCGGGTACGCAGTGACGCAGCGCCCGCAGCGACGCCGAGAGCCCGTGCCCGCCGCCGAAGGCGACCACCCTGGTCGGGGTCACTCCCGCCCCAGGTCCCGGTGCTGGGCGTTGGCGGCGATGCCGGAGTGGCGCAGCCGGGAGGCCAGCTCCTCGGCGATGGCCACGCTGCGGTGCTTGCCGCCGGTGCAGCCGACCGCCACGGTCAGGTAGCGCTTGCCCTCCCGCTCGAACCCGGCGGTGGTGGCGTTGACCAGGTCGGCGTAGCCGGCCACGAACGCGTCGGCGCCCTCCTGGCCCAGCACGTACGCGCTGACCGCCTCCTCGCGGCCGGTGTGCTCGCGCAGCTCCGGCACCCAGTACGGGTTCGGCAGGAAGCGGGCGTCCATCACGAAGTCGGCGTCCGGCGGCAGACCGTACTTGAAGCCGAACGAGATCACGGTGATCCGCAGCCGGCGGGCGTCCTCGCCGCCGAACAGCTCCTCGACCCGGCGGCGCAGCTGGTTCACGTTCAGGTGGCTGGTGTCGATGATCACGTCGGCCTGCTCGCGGGCCTCCTCCAGCAGCGCCCGCTCGACCGCGATGCCGTCGGCCAGCCGCCCGTCGCCCTGAAGCGGGTGCGAGCGGCGCACGCTCTCGAACCGCCGGATCAGCACCTCGTCGTCGGCGTCGACGAAGACCACCCGGGGCTGGAAGCCGCGCTCACGCAGCTCCCGGATCGCCCCGGCCAGGTCGGTGGAGAAAGCGCGCGAGCGCACGTCCAGCACCATCGCCGTACGCCGGGCCGCGCCGCCGGCCTTGAACGCCAGCTCGGCCATGTCCAGCAGCAGCGCCTGCGGCAGGTTGTCGACCACGTAGTAGCCGACGTTCTCCAGCGCCCGCGCCACGGTGCTGCGCCCGCCGCCGGACAGGCCGGTCACCACCACCAGGGAGGTCTCCGACTCGGCCGGCGCCGGTCGCACCGGCGTCGTCTCCGCCTCGGTCGGCCCCAGGTCACCCGCTGTACGCGCCTCGCTCACCCGCTACCCCCAGCCGTGGCGCCGCGGCCGGTCGGCCGCGCATGGTCAATCAGCGACTCTAACGGCTGCGACCCCGCCCGGGATTCCACGGGGTGACGACCGGAACATGTCGGCGGCCCCGGGACGGCTCGCCGGGACGGGCGGTGTCGGGGGACGCTCGTAGACTGCGCGGATGGTCTCCCCCACCGACGAGCGGACCGACGCCCCCCGGACCGCCGACGCGCTCGAGGTGCTGCGCCGGGTCTTCGGGTACGACGCCTTCCGCGGCTTCCAGCAGGAGGTCGTCGAGCACGTGGTGGCCGGCGGCGACGCGCTGGTGCTCATGCCCACCGGTGGCGGCAAGTCGCTGTGCTACCAGATCCCGGCGCTGGTCCGCGACGGCGTGGCGGTGGTGGTCTCGCCGCTGATCGCGCTCATGCAGGACCAGGTCGACGCGCTCACCGCGGTCGGCGTCCGGGCCGGGTTCCTCAACTCGACCCAGGACCCCGCGCAGCGGCGCCGGGTCGAGGCGGCCTACCTCGCCGGTGAGCTGGACCTGCTCTACCTCGCCCCGGAAGGGCTCGCCGTGCGCTCCACGCTCGGCCTGCTGGAACGCGGCCGGATCGCGCTGTTCGCGATCGACGAGGCGCACTGCGTCTCGCAGTGGGGGCACGACTTCCGCCCCGACTACCTCAACCTGTCGATGCTGCACGAGCGCTGGCCGGACGTACCGCGGATCGCGCTGACCGCCACCGCGACCCGGGCGACACGCACCGAGATCGCCACCCGGCTGCGGCTCACCGAGGCCCGGCACTTCGTGGCCAGCTTCGACCGGCCCAACATCCAGTACCGCATCGTGCCCAAACGGGAACCGCGCAAGCAGTTGCTCAGCCTGCTGCGCGACGAGCACCCCGGCGACGCCGGCATCGTCTACTGCCTGTCCCGGGCCTCGGTGGAGAAGACCGCCGAGTTCCTGGTCGCCAACGGCATCCCCGCGCTGCCGTACCACGCCGGGCTGGACGCCACGACCCGCGCCACCAACCAGCAGCGCTTCCTGCGCGAGGACGGGCTGGTCATGGTCGCCACGATCGCGTTCGGCATGGGCATCGACAAGCCTGACGTACGCTTCGTCGCCCACCTCGACCTGCCCAAGTCGGTGGAGGGCTACTACCAGGAGACCGGCCGCGCCGGGCGCGACGGGCTGCCGTCCACGGCCTGGCTGGCGTACGGGCTCCAGGACGTGGTGCAGCAACGCAAGATGATCGAGACGTCGGAGGGCGACCTGGCGCACCGGCGCAACCTCGCCGCCCACCTGGACGCGATGCTGGCGCTCTGCGAGACGGTCCGCTGCCGCCGCGCCCAGCTGCTCGAATACTTCGGCGAGACCGAGGTGGCCGACTGCGGCAACTGCGACACCTGCCTCGACCCGCCCGAGTCCTGGGACGGCACCGTCGCCGCGCAGAAGCTGCTGTCCACCGTCTACCGGCTCGACCGCGAACGCAACCAGCGCTTCGGTGCCGGGCACAGCATCGACATCCTGCTCGGCAAGCACACCGACAAGATCGACCAGCACGGCCACGACGCGCTGAGCACCTTCGGCATCGGCACCGAACTACGCGAGGCCGAGTGGCGTGGCGTGGTGCGCCAACTGCTCGCCGAGGGTCTGCTGGCCGTCGAGGGCGACTACGGCACGCTGGCGCTGACCGAGGCCAGCGCGGACGTGCTCGGCCGCCGCCGTACGGTCACCCTGCGCAAGGAGCCGGAGCGCCCGGCCGGCCGGTCCGCCAAGCCCCGGGGCGCGGCCACCGTCGTCGCCGACCTCTCCCCCGCCGCCGCGCCCGTCTTCGAGCGGCTCCGCGCGTGGCGCGCGGCCACCGCCAAGGAACAGGGCGTCCCGGCGTACGTCATCTTCCACGACGCGACGCTGCGGCAGATCGCCGCCGAGCCGCCCGCCTCACTGGCCGAGCTGTCCCGGGTGAACGGGGTCGGCGAGAACAAGCTCGCCAAGTACGGCGAGGCGATCCTGGCCGTCCTCGCCGAGTCCTGACACACGCGAAAGGGCCCGACCCCGTGGTGGGGTCGGGCCCTTCCGGTGTGCTGTGGCCTCGCTCTGGTTCACGCGGTGGTGCTCTGGCCCGCGAGGTCGTGCTGGCCGCATTGGCTGCGTTTCTTGCTCTGCAGCCATCGGTGCGGCGGTGTTGGTCTTAGCTGGTGCTGTAGCCGCGGGTGGCGATCCAGTCGGCGAGGTTGTCGATGCTCATCCGGTAGGTGGCGGTGTTGGGGTTGGCGCTGTCGGCGATGGTGACGGTGTGGCCGTCGTCGCGGTAGCCGATGACGCTGATGTAGTGGCCGCCTTCGAAGGAGTGGGTGGTGCCGTCGGTGTCGGTGGCGGTGCCGGCGATGTTGGCGACCACGGCCCGGCCGGCGTCGACGGTCTTGACGACGTCGGTGCGCAGGGTGTCGGTCTGCTTGTCGTCGGCCTTGGGGGTGCTGATCTCGACCGACTTGTAGGCGTTGCTGGCGCCGGTCTCCTTGTTCAGCACGGGGGTGATGTCGTTGATGCTGTTGGTGCCGGCCTCGGTGGTGCCCATCTCCTTGGCCATGGCGTGCACGTCGATGTTCTTGCCCTGCACGGACAGGGCGTTACGGGCGGCGGCGGGGCCGCAGAAGTAGAAGTTGGGCTGGGCCTCGTAGCGCACGTCGAGTTCCCGCTCACCGTGACCCTTACGGTCGGCCACCACGCTCGTGGTGGTGGGGGCGGCGTGGGCGGCGATCGCGGGTCCGGCGATGCCACCGGCGGTGGCGGCGATACCGGCAGCGGTCAGAACGGTCTTACGCAGCAGAGTGGTAGCCATGATGGTTGCCTCCCTGAAGTGGGGGATGACCGCGGCGGGGGTGC
>NZ_RCVK01000369.1:0-392 GCF_003667485.1 Micromonospora sp. BL1 | reverse complement strand
GATCTCCCTGTGCACCAGCGGGTCGGGATCGGGCAGGCCGGTGGGGAGCAGGAAGACGAGCATGCCGAGCGCCAGGAAGGCGATCGGCATGGAGAGCGGCCGGCGTTCCAGCGCCCGGGGCAGGACCCCCGCCAGCAGCGCACCCACACCGACCACCGCGAACGCGACGTCCACCGGCTCCACGACCACCACCCTTCGCCGCGCCCGCGGGGCACGGGCAGGTGGTGACAGTCCATGCCCCGCCGAGGGCGTCCGTATTCCTCCCCGCCGCGCCGGTGCGGCGCGGGGATCACCTCCGGGCGAGGACGGGCGAGTCGGGCAGTGCCGCCAGCAGCGCCGCCGGGTCTTCGTAGACGGCCACCGCGCCGGCCCCGGCCAGCTCGCCGCGGCTG
>NZ_RCVK01000004.1:0-393 GCF_003667485.1 Micromonospora sp. BL1 | reverse complement strand
CAGCGGAGGGTACGCCGGCCGCTGCCCTCCTCGATCACCGCGAGGTACGCCGACGGACTCGTCCAGTCCACCGTGCCGGCGGCCAGCAGGTCGGCCGACGGGGCGAGCGGAGCGGCCACCGTCACCGCCGCGCCGCCCAGTGCCCGTAGCCGGGCGGGCAGCGCGGCCAGCCGGGCGGCCTCGTCGTCGGTGAGCGCCCGGGGCTGCCCGGGCCGGCCGCCGAGGGCGTCCACCGGATGCAGGGTGGGCCGGTCGGCGCGGGTCAGGTCGACGGTGACGGGTGTGCCGTCGGCCAGCCGGCCGGTGAGCCGGTGCAGGCGGGCGTCCGCGTCCACCCACAGCGTCGGCGGCGGGTCACCAGCCGGTGCGAGGGGCGCCTGGAGCACGTCCACC
>NZ_RCVK01000005.1:0-393 GCF_003667485.1 Micromonospora sp. BL1 | reverse complement strand
TTCCCATATTGATCAATAAGTTGAAATACTGCACCAGATAGTGTTTTTGTAGTATCATTACTATCTACTTTTTCTACAGTAATACTGCCAGTTGTGCCAACACCCCAGCCGCTTCCTTTAGAAAACCATACATTATTTTGTGTAGATGGAGAACTTTGAATTAAGCTGCTTCCATTAAATTTAACTGAGTTTGTATAATTTCCTGGATTATTAACATCAGTGATAAATTTAAGAATGTAGGCAGATGTTCCTGCATCTTGTGAGAATGTAAAATTGAATTCTCTAGTGTTAGGATCATATTTTACATTGTCAGCTGTTAGTGTAACCTTATCACCAGCTGAAAGAGTTCCATTTGCATTTACTACAGCTTTATATAATTCAACAGTATCTGTA
>NZ_RCVK01000030.1:0-393 GCF_003667485.1 Micromonospora sp. BL1 | reverse complement strand
CTTCCCTGCCTGATCCGGTGCCACCTCGTCGCCGTCTAGCACCCGCACCTCGTAACCGGCGTCCTTCAGCGTCCTGACCGCCTGGTCCTTCGGGAAGCCGACGACGTTCGGCACCTCGGCTACGTTGCCCCGAGAGACCTTCACCTTGACGGTGCTGCCCTCGGGGACCTTGGTACCCGCCTTGGGTTCGACGTCGATGACCGTGTCCTTCGCCTCACCGCTGTCGACGTACTGCTCATCGACGGTGAGGTTCAGGGCCGCCAGCTGCTGCTTGACGTTGTCGAGCCGGTTGCCCACCACGGGCGGAATGGCGACCTGCTGCGGGCCGCCGCACAGCTGGTAGGTCACCTGGCGGTTCTGTTCCAGCGGCGTGCCGGCGGCCGGGCGGCTGCG
>NZ_RCVK01000006.1:0-394 GCF_003667485.1 Micromonospora sp. BL1 | reverse complement strand
GCGTGGTGAACCCGTCGGCGGGCGGCAGCGTGCCGCCGCGTCCCAGCGGCAGGCGGTAGAGCACCGGCCGGTTCGAGTCGGTGAACCAGGCGGCGTCGCGGGTGAGCGTCACGTCGTTGACGAACGTCGGCGCCTCGGCGAACCGGTAGCTGGCGAGTACGTCACCGGTGCGCGTGTCGATCACCCGGGCGTCACCGGCGGTGCCGCCGGCGACGAAGAGCCGGCCCCGCGGGTCGATCTTCAGGCCGAGCGAGGGGGTGCCGGTGGCGGGGCTGACCTGCTTGCCGGCTCCGGTGATCAGGTCGGCGCGGTAGATCTCACCGGTGGCCCTTGACCCGAACCAGGCGTACCGGCCGGCGGCGGCGACGCCCTCCGGCGCGAAGCCGTCGGGCAG
>NZ_RCVK01000110.1:0-397 GCF_003667485.1 Micromonospora sp. BL1 | reverse complement strand
GATGTCCAGAATGCAAAACTCTTCCCCGATCAGAAAACCTTTGCTGACGCCATACCTAATAGCGATCCGCTCATGATTCTTGCGGATTATCGTATGCAGCGGAACCAGTCCGGCTTCGATTTGCGTCATTTTGTTGATGTTAACTTCACCCTGCCGAAAGCGGGTGAAAAATATGTCCCGCCTGCCGGGCAGTCATTGCGTGAACATATTGATGGCCTGTGGCCGGTGCTGACCCGTTCAACTAAAAACGTCGAAAAGTGGGACTCGCTCTTGCCGTTGCCTGAATCCTATGTCGTACCGGGTGGGCGATTCAGAGAGATTTACTACTGGGACAGCTATTTTACGATGCTGGGGCTGGCGGAAAGCGGGCACTGGGATAAGGTGGCGGATATGGTAG
>NZ_RCVK01000095.1:0-400 GCF_003667485.1 Micromonospora sp. BL1 | reverse complement strand
CTCGTAATATGATCGCCAATGGCACCTGTATCGTCCCTGCTATCCATAGTGATGGTAGGCGTTGACAGCCGGGTATCAATGGTAAAATCGAGCGTCTGCGTCGTCTTATTTCCCGCCTTATCGGTCGCTTCTACCGTCAGGGTATGTAGCCCGTCGGTCACATCTTTCGGCCAGGTGTAATCCCAGATCCCTGCCGTGCCCTGTGTTGCACGAACCCACGTATTACCGCCGTCGATACTCAGACGTACCTCGTTGACATCCCCTGGCACCGTGACGCGGAAGTGTGGACGAACGTCATTGGTCAGGTTGTCGCCGGGAATACCGTTATCATTAACCAGTTCAATAACATCAATGGTGATTTGGGTATCAACCGTGACCGTCAGCGGCGCTGAGTATTTTA
>NZ_RCVK01000007.1:0-400 GCF_003667485.1 Micromonospora sp. BL1 | reverse complement strand
AGCTATTACATCGACCTTCGCTTCATCATCACCAGCTTTAACCTTATTAAGTGCTTCTTCAAGTTCCATCATATATAGCCTTCCAAAGTCATGTTCTACAAGCATTCCATACTTAACTAACTTTTCAGCTGGTCCACCGATTTCATCTATCATCCTGTTAAATAAAAACTTTTCTTCTTTTCCATGATGATGTTTATCTGCATAATTTCTCACAAAATCAATAATCATTTCAAAATCCTTGTATTCTATCTCTTTTCCATTAATAATTCCTATTGAAACTTTTCTAATAACTTTAAGCATTCTTTTTATATTTTTATGTTCATCAACCATTAATACAATTCCATCCATAAAATCATTCCTTTCCTATAATATTTATACCATTTTCTTCTCTACTGTATTT
>NZ_RCVK01000343.1:0-400 GCF_003667485.1 Micromonospora sp. BL1 | reverse complement strand
AAGCTGGAGCTGCGGCTCGGCGACGCGGCCGAGTCCGAGATCGACCGCCGGGCGGCGCAGAACGTCCCGGTCGGCTCGCCCGGCCGCGGCCTGACCCGCGACAAGCTGCATTTCCTGACCGCCGTCTCGCGGATCGACGGCAAGCGGGACGTGGACGACCTGACCGAGGCGTCGGTCGCCCTGGCCGGGCACGTGGCGGCGAACTGGCCGGGCCGTCCGGCCCCGAAGGTACGGCTGCTGCCGCGCCGGCTGCCGGTGGCCGAGCTGGCGAAGGTGGTCGACCGGTCGGCGCCGGGCCTGCCGATCGGGGTCAACGAGTCGGCGCTCGCCCCGGTCTATTTGGACCTGGCGAACGAGCCGCACCTGACCGTCTTCGGCGACGCCGAGTGCGGCAAGACCA
>NZ_RCVK01000008.1:0-401 GCF_003667485.1 Micromonospora sp. BL1 | reverse complement strand
AACCAACAGAGTGGATCGCAAGCCCTCCACCAGAGGTGCGACCAGGGCTTTGGGGGCCCCGGTGACCAGACACACCCACAAGGTGGAAAGGTTGGGGCTTAAAAATGGAATCGGCAAAAGCTTGCGCTTTAATCCCTCCATACGAGCGATCATCTTCATCATGTCCAGATAGCTGATCACATCCGGGCCGCCAATATCGTAAATATGATTTTGGGTTTCTGCCGTCTCAATACAGTAACGCAGGCTACGCACCACATCCCTCAAGGCCACGGGCTGGCTTAGTGTGCTGGTCCACTTCGAACAGACCATCACGGGCAGTCGCTCCACCAGACGGGTCATGATATGAAAGGAAGACCCCTCAGGCCCCAGAATCACTGCCGCCCGCAGAATGGTTGCAAGGA
>NZ_RCVK01000160.1:0-41090 GCF_003667485.1 Micromonospora sp. BL1 | reverse complement strand
CCGCGCCGCCCCCGCCGCCTCCCGGGATCACGCCGATCGCCCCGTCCCCACGCGGCGCCGTGCCGCCGGCCGAGGCCGGCGAGCCGTTCCGCCCGACGCTCACCACCGCGGCGATCAACAAGGCGCGGGCCGAGCGGCAGCGCACCGTCATCCCGCCCCGGCCCAAGACGAACCAGACCCCGGAACCGCCGACCGGTGGGTTCAGCGCCACCGACCTCAGCATCCCGGTGCCGGCCCCGCGTCCGCCCGCGCCGGAGGCGCCGCCGGGATCCCGGGCGAACTGGCCGCTGGTGAACAACGAGGACGACACCGCGCGGGAGCGGGAGGGCACCACCTACTCGTACGGGCGGGGCGTGGACGCGCCGAGCGACCCCGGCCGGGTCACGCCGCCGTGGCTCGCCGACGACCTGCCGCAGGAGCCGCCGATGCTGCGGCTGGTGGAGCCGCCGCCGCTCGCCGACCGCGCGCTGCGCGACGAGATGGGCCGGCCGGCCGACCCCGGTCTGGAGGCGCCCCCGCTGCGTCTGGTCGACCAGGGCGACCCGGGTCGCGTCCCGCTTCCCGCCGAGCCCGAGCGGCGTCCCGCCCCGAAGGAGCACCGGCCGCCGCCGGTCTCCGACGAGGGTGACGGCGACCTGCTGATCTTCGCCCAGGCCAAGTCCGCCTGGTTCGTCGGGCACGGCGACGAGGCCGACCTGGAGTGGTCGAGCACCGCCGACACCGGCTGGCAGGCGGCCGAGCAGGCGGCCCGCCCGGCCGTCGGCGCGGAGACCAAGGCCGGGCTGCCGAAGCGCGTGCCGCAGGCCAACCTGGTGCCGGGCTCCCCGCTGCGCGAGGAGCGTCCGCTGCGGATCGTCCGGAACGCGGCGAGCCTCGCCGAGAACACCACCGGATACTTCCGGGGCTGGCGGCGCGGCCAGGAGATCGGCGGCTTCGCCGTGGGCGGCCGTCCGGGCCGTGAGGCGGCTGGCGGCTGGGACTTCACCCGCGACACCGGTGACCGCGACGACGACCGGGAGTACGAGTACCGCTCGGCGGGCTACCGCTCCTGACCGGGCCCACCGGGGTGTTTCATCCCACACCGGGGCGATTTGACGCTGGGCTGGACCGGCCGGGAACATACCCGGCGGACCAGCGGCGGCGCCTGTTCGCCGGGGTGGGAAGGCGATTCCATTGGCGACACCGGCGTTCGACTCCACTGTGCTCACCCGGCGGGGCGTTCTCGCCGCCGCTGCCGGGAGCCTGCTGCTCGCCGGCTGCGCGCCTCAGGGCCAGCGGCCGGACGACGGCCCGTCCAGCAGCGCGCCGAGCGACCAGGACCTGATCGTCGGCGCGAGTCTGGAGCTGACCGGCGCCGGGGCGCTGCTCGGCGTCGCCCAGCGGCAGGCCCTGCAGCTCACCGCCGACTCGCTGAACCGCACCGGCTTACCGGTCGGGAACCTGGTCCGGTCGGTCCGGCTCCAGATCCTGGACAACGGCAGCAATCCCGAGGTCGCCGCACGCCACGCCGCCGACCTCACCCGGCTCGGGGCGCAGGCGCTCATCGGCGGCGTGCTCGGCGAGACCTCGATGGCCCTCGCGGCGGCCGCCCAGCGCGTCAAGACGCCCTTCCTGTCGCTCGGCTACGGTGACCGCATCACGCTGCCGCTGGAGGAGCGCACGTTCACCTACAAGCTCACCCCGGACGCCGTCGACATGGCGCGCCGCCTGGTGGAGCTGTTCGAGTCCAAGCGGATCCGGCGGGTGTCAGTGCTCGCCGCCGACGGGCTGCACGGCGACTCGGGTGTGCGGGCGATGCGGGAGGCGCTCGCCGGCAGCAGCACCGACCTGGCCCGCACGGTCCGCCTGCCGGCGTCCGGCCGCCGCTTCCGTGCCGCCGCCGAGCGCGTCGCCGGCAGCCAGCGGGACGGCGTGGTGGTCTGGGGTACCGCACCCGACTCCGGTGTCGCGGCGCGGGAACTGCGCGCCGCCGGCCACCGTGGCCCGATCTTCTTCGACGCCGGCGCGGTCGCCGACGACACCGTCCAGGGGGCGAACGCCGCCGCCGTGGAGGGCGCGTACGCGGTGCACCCGGCCTGCCTGGACGTCTCCGCGGCCACCGCCACCACGACGGCGCAGCTGGCCCGCCGGGACTTCGTCAACCGCTACACGCAGCGGCACGGCGTCAGCCCGGACTTCGCCCCGTACGCCTCGGACGCGCTCCAGCTCGTCGCCACGTCGGCGCGGATGGCGACGAGCCTCGACCGGGGCCGGCTGCGGGCCCTCCTCCAGGCGCAGACGGTCGAGGGAATCGCCGGCGGGTACGCGTTCCGCGCCGACCGGCACGGCGGCATGGAGCCCGACTCGCTCTCCGTGTACCAGGTGTTCCGGGGCACCTGGACCCGCTTCGCCTGACCTCGGACGACAGCCGGTGAGCCTCCCGCGTGGAGGGTCACCGGCTGATCGCGTACCGTGTCCGACCCCGGACGGCAGGAAGCGCCCGGTGGCCCTGAGGCCGCCGGGCGCTTCCGCGTCGGTCAGGCGGGCGCGACGGCCCGCGAGCGCCGCATGGTGAGCACGTACTCGACCAGCGAGATCAGTACGTGCTTCGTGGACTCCCGGTTACGGGCGTCGCACGGCACCACCGGCACGTCGCGGGAGATCGCCAGCGCGTCCCGGACGTCCTGCGGATCGTGGTACTGCATGCCGTCGAAGCAGTTGATGGCCACCAGGTACGGCAGCCGCCGGTGCTCGAAGAAGTCGATGGCGGCGAAGCAGTCGGCGAGCCGTCGGGTGTCGACGAGCACCACCGCGCCGATCGCACCCCGGACCAACTCGTCCCACATGAACCAGAACCGCGTCTGACCCGGCGTACCGAACAGGTACAGGATCAGATCCCGGTCGATCGAGATACGACCGAAGTCCATCGCCACCGTGGTCGTCGTCTTGCCCGGCACCTGCCGGGTGTCGTCGACGCCGACACCGGCGGAGGTCATGATCGCCTCGGTGGTCAGCGGCGTGATCTCGGAGACCGAGCCGACCAGCGTCGTCTTGCCGACGCCGAACCCACCGGCGATAACGATCTTCGCCGACGTCACTCGGCCGCTCGGGGCCGGCGGCCGGTGCGACATGTCAGAGCCTGCGAAGTCCACTCAGCACCCTCTCCAGCAGTTCAGTGCCCACCGCGTCGTCGGAGTCGTCCAAAATGGTCGGCTCGTGGACCGCGACCAGGCCGTCCGTCGCCATGTCGGCGATGAGCACCCGGGCCACGCCGAGCGGAAGCTGCATCCGCGCCGCGATCTCGGCGAGCGACTGCACACGTCCGTCACACAACGCGGCGATGTACTGGTGTTCACGACCGTGGCCACCATTGCCAGTGGCAACCGCTCGGCCGCGCACCGTCGTCTCGACGAGTGCCTCCAGGGCGATGTCGAGCCGGGGACGGGTACGACCGCGGGTGACGGCGTACGGCCGGACCAACGCGCCGGTCGGCTCGTCACGATCCATGTCGCCGCTCACCTCCCTCGTACCCGGCACCGGCTCGCCCCGGTGACATCCGTCGCTGTCGTTGTTGTTCCCGCACCTGACCCACCGGCCAGCGCGTCATTCAGCCCATCATCCCCACAGCCGTGCGCGGCTGCGGCGTCAGGGCATCGCCCACCCGGTCCACGAGCAGGGCCATCTCGTACCCGACCTGACCCACGTCGCAGCTCCGCGCCGCCAGCACCGCGAACGACGATCCGTCCGAGATGGACATCAGGAACAGGAAGCCGTTGTCCATCTCGACGACTGTCTGCAACACCGCCCCGCCCTCGAAGCAGCGGGCCGCGCCCTGGGTGAGGCTGACCAGACCGGACGCGATCGCGGCGAGCTGGTCGGCGCGGTCCCGCGGAAGGTCACGGGACGAGGCGAGAAGCAGGCCGTCGGCCGAGACCGCGACCGCGTGCGCCACACCGGGCACCCGGTCGGCGAAGTTGGCGAGCAGCCATCCGAGATCCTGCGTAGTAGTCATCCTTGTTGCTCCTTCTGCCCGCTCCCGGCCACCGGGCCTGAGTCAGACTGCGAGGACTGCTGCCCGCCCGGAGTGCCCTCCGGGCCGGTCGTGTTGCTGTCGGTGTTACGCCCGCGCTGCACGCCCCGATGGTAGGCCGAGAGCAGACCCCGGACCCCCTCCGGTGTACGTCGCTGCACCGACGCGGAAGGCTTGTCGATGCTGCCCGGCACGAGCTGCGCCATCGGCGTCCGCTTCGGCAGGCCCTTCTGGGTGGTCTCCGCGACCGGCACCTCGGTGGCCGCCGAGGCGGCACGCCAGCCGTCGTCGGCCGCGGTCTGCCACGGGGAGGAGCCCTGCGGCGACGCGGACGGCTGCCGGGTGGGCAACCCGCCGGTGTACGCGGGACGGGTGTTCCCGTTCGCCGCGCCGTTGTCACGCGGTGCTCCGCCGGCCGTCGGAGTGTGTGCCATCGGTGTGTTACCTGTCGTTGCGGGTGTCGTCTGCGGCACGGGCCGGCCGGCCGTGTCCACCTTGGCGAACTGCTGGGTGGCGGCGCCGCCGTTCGTCGTCGCGGCCGGTGCCGCCGACTCCTCGTTGGGCCCGGGCCGGCGGGTGCGGAACCACGCCGACTCCAGCTCCCGGAAGATCGGCAGCTCCATCGTCTCGTCCGCGTACCGCTGGCGGTTGCCCGCCTGCTGCGGCGTGGCCGGCCGCGACGCCGGTGCCGCCGGGGTGGCGGGCCGGGTCTCGGACGGCCGGCTCGCGGCCGGAGCGGCGGACGGCTGGCCGGCCGTCGGCCGCGGGGTGGCCGGCATCTCCGTGCGCGGCACCCGGGGCAGCTCGGTGGTCATGTCCATGCCGCTCGTCCGCCGTTCCGGCGCCGGCGCGGGCGTCGGCGCGACCGGGGGCCAGACCGGCGGTGCGCTGACACCCGGCGCGGGCATCGGGCGCGTCTGCGGCTGGTTCGCCGGCGGCGCGGAGGCCGGGTGTCCGGCGGCGGGCTGCCCGGAGATCGGAGCGGCCGACGCGGGATGCCCGGAGACCGGGGCGGCCGAGACCGGACGGTACGGCAGCGGGTCGCCGGAGACCGGCGCCGCGGAGACCGGACGGCCCGAGAACGGGTCGCCGGAGACCGGTGCGGCCGAGACCGGGCGGTACGGGTTGCCGGAGACCGGTGCGCCGGAGACCGGGGGCAGCGGCGGCGCGGACACCGGCGGGACCGGCGGCGCGGAGACCGGCGGCGGGCTGTAGGGCCGCGCCTCCGGGCTGCTCGGCAGCTGGCGCGGGATCGCCGGCTGCTGGCCGCTGGTGCCCGGGTCGCCCTCGCCCGGGTTGCGCCGCTGCGGCAGCGGCTCGAATCCCTGGCCGTTCGAGGGCCGGGAGCCGAAACCGCCGTCCCCACCGGACGGGTTGGCGCCGGTCAGGTCGGACCAGGCCGGCATGGCCCGGCCGCCACCGGCGTTCGCCGGGGTGCCCGAGCCGTTGCGCGGCGCCGGGTCGAAGGCGCGGCCGCCGAGCGTGACCTGGTTGCCCGAGGAGCCCGGGTGCGGCGCCGGGGGCAGACCCGGCGGGTTGTTGTTGCCGAAGGCGGCCAGGGCGCCGAAGGCCGGCGTCGGTCCGCTCTGCTGCGGGGCGGCGGGCGGCAGGGCCGGCGCGCCCGGACCACGGCCGGCCAGGGCACGCGGCACCAGGACCGAGGTCGGCATCGTCACGTCGGCGACGGTGCCCCGGTCGGCGCCCGGTCGCAGCTCGACCCGGACCCCGTGCCGGGCGGCCAGCCGCGCGACCACGACCAGGCCCATCATCCGGGAGACCGCGACGTCCACCTGCGGCGGCGTGGCCAGCCGCTCGTTGAGGTCACGGAGCTGCTCCGGGCTGATGCCGATGCCCCGGTCCTCCACGTAGAGCGAGGCGCGGTCACCGACCCGCCGGGCCTCCACCATGACCTGCGAGTCCGGCGGGGAGAAGGCGGTGGCGTTGTCGAACAGCTCGGCGACCAGGTGCACCAGGTCGTTGACCGCGTGGGCGGCGACCTCGATGTCCCGGTCGATCACGCCGAACTCGATCCGGGTGTAGTGCTCGACCTCGGACTGGGCGGCGCGGAGCACGTCGATCAGGGCGGCGGGCTCGCGCTGCACACGGGTGGAGTCCGCGCCGGCGAGGACCAGCAGGTTCTCGTCGTTGCGGCGCATCCGGGTGGCCAGGTGGTCGAGCTGGAACAGCTCGGCCAGGCGGTCCGGGTCCTCCTCGCCGCGCTCCAGCCGGTCGAGGTGGCCGATCAGCCGGTCGACCAGGATCTGCGAACGGCGGGCCAGGTTGACGAACATGGTCGCGACCGACGCCCGCAGGGCGGCCTGCTCGGCGGCGGTCCGGACGGCCTCCAGGTGGACGGCGTTGAACGCCTCGGTCACCTGGCCGAACTCGTCCTTGCTGCGCACCGGCAGCGGCTCGGCGATCTGGTTCGCCAGTTGCACCGGGGAGAGCTGGCCGGTCACCTGCGGGTCGCGCAGCCGGGCGACCGCCTGCGGCAGCCCGTACTGGGCCACCGCCAGGGCGCCCTGGCGCAGGTCGCGCAGCGAGCGGGCCATGGAGCGGGCCACCAGGTACGCGAACAGGATGGCCAGCAGCAGCATGGTGAGCAGCAGGCCGGTCTCCAGGAACACCTGGCGCTGGGTGTCCGAACGCAGTGCGTCGGCCTGCCGGACCACGTTGCCGTCGAGCCGGGCCTCCACGGTCCGGATCAGTTCGGCGTTGGCGACCATGGTCTGGTCCCACTGGTCCGACCCGAACGGGGCGTTCTCCATCGAGCCGCTGTTGTTGCCCGAGATGAAACTGGTGAAGCGGTCGGCCTTGCGCAGGTCGGGCCCGGAGACGGTCTGCTCGTAGAACAGCTTGTCGGGCTCGGTGGCGACGGCCTGGAAGGTCGCCAGCGACTGCGACTGGCCGGTGCCGCTGGCGATGAACTGCTCGCGCAGCGCGGCGGTGTACTGGTTCTGGGTGAGCGCCTGGTGGACCACGACCCGGCGCTGGGTCAGGTATTCCTTCTGCCGGGCCACGGCGGCCGCCGCGCGCATCCGGTCGCTCAGGTCGTTGTCGCCGGCGAGCTGGGTGGCCGAGTCGCGGATCGCCAGCAGGTCCTCGATCAGCTGCCGGTACGCCTGGTCGGCGTCATTGATCTTGAGCTTGCCGTTCAGCACCTGGCTGCGGGTCGCCGGCAGATCCTTGAGCTGGGTGTCGATCGTGTCCAGCAGCCCGACGAAGTTGCGGGGCAGGTCGTCGATCTCGCCACGCTGCCGCAGGTAGGACGACTTCCTCTGGTCCACCCGCTGGTTGGCGCGGTTGTAACCCTCCTGGTACTGCGCCCGGGTCTGGAACTCCTTCGCGCCGAGGAAGAGCACGGCACCGACCCGCTCGTCCTGCACGCTGTCGACCAGGTCACCCGAGTAGCCGATCAGATTGGCCAGATCCCCCGCCCGGTTGGCATTGTTGAGCGTCTCCAGGTGGTCGACGAGACCACTGGTGCCCACCACGACCGTGGCGATGGTCGGCACGATCATGATCAGACCGAGCTTGGACCAGATCGGCATGTCGCGCAGCCGACTCATCGGCCGGCGCAGCCGCGACAGGAAGGAGCCCGCCGTCGTTGGCCGTTTGCTCACGTCACCGCCCTCGCATTACCGCGCCCCGCGCCACCCTGAGGGCAACGCCGAGCGACCGACCCGGCGGGTCGGACCTCCGAGATTCCATCACGCCGCTCCGCAAAGAGAAAGACCAGGTTGTCCCTCACCGGAGGTGTGATGAGATGTTGATGCAATTTGATAGCAATCCGTCTGGCCGGAGTCACTGAAGGTAATGGAACACCCGCACCGCGTCGTCTTGCTCGCCGGCCCCTCCGGGTCGGGAAAGTCATACATAGCCCAGCGAACCGGACTTCCGGTGCTCTGCCTGGACGACTTCTACAAGGACGGCGATGACCCTACGTGTCCGCGTCGAAACGGACAGGTGGATTGGGAGTCCCCCTTGTCCTGGGATGCGGACACGGCGGTGCAAACAATCGCCCGACTGGCTCGTGAGGGCAAGGCCGAAGTGCCGGTTTATGCGATCGGCGCAGACCGTCGGGTAGCCACCCGGCCATTCGATGTCGACGGATCGCCAATCTTCGTCGCCGAGGGGATCTTCGCGGCCGAGATCGTGGCCGAGTGCCGGCGACTCGGGCTGCTCGCCGGGGCGTACGCGTTGCGCCGCCCGCGCGGGGCGACGTTCCTGCGCCGCCTCGCCCGGGACCTCGCCGAGCAGCGCAAGGCGCCCCGGGTGCTGCTCCGGCGCGGAGTCGCGCTGCTGCGCGCCGAGCCGGCCGTGCTGCGCCGGCAGACCGGGCTGGGCGCCGAGGCGGCCCGGGCCGGGCAGGTGCTGCGCGGGGTGGCCGCACTGCTCTCCGGCCACCCCCGCCAGTCGTGATCAGCCGATCATCTCGGCGTACGCCGGCTTGATCACCTCGTCGATGATCCGCAGCCGCTCGTCGAACGGGATGAACGCGCTCTTCATCGCGTTGATGGTGAACCACTGGAGTTCCTTCCAGCCGTAGCCGAAGGCCTCCACCAGCAGCGCCATCTCCCGCGACATCGAGGTGCCGCTCATCAGCCGGTTGTCGGTGTTCACCGTCACCCGGAACCGCAGGTCGCGCAGCAGCCCGATCGGGTGGTCGGCGATCGAGGCCGCGGCACCGGTCTGCACGTTCGACGACGGGCACAGCTCCAGCGGGATGCGCTTGTCCCGCACGTACGCGGCCAGCCGGCCCAGCACCGGCGGGTTGCCCGGGGTGATGTCGTCGACGATGCGTACGCCGTGGCCGAGCCGGTCGGCGCCGCACCACTGGATCGCCTGCCAGATGGACGGCAGGCCGAACGCCTCGCCGGCGTGGATGGTGAAGTGGAAGTTCTCCCGCTGGAGGTACTCGAACGCGTCCAGGTGCCGGGTGGGCGGGAAGCCCGCCTCGGCGCCGGCGATGTCGAAGCCGACCACCCCGGTGTCGCGGTGCCGTACGGCCAGCTCGGCGATCTCCTGCGAGCGGGCCGCGTGCCGCATCGCGGTCAGCAGCGTGCCGATCCGGATCGGGCTGCCCGCCTCGGCGGCCAGCGCGCTGCCCTCCCGGAACCCGGTGACCACCGCGTCGACCACCTCGTCCAGGGTCAGGTTCTGCTCCAGGTGCTGCTCCGGCGCGAACCGCACCTCGGCGTAGACCACACCGTCGGCGGCCAGGTCCAGCGCGCACTCGCGGGCGACCCGGCGCAACGCGGTGGCGGTCTGCATGACCGCCACCGTGTGCGCGAACGTCTCCAGGTAGCGCTCCAGCGAGCCGGAGTTCGCCGCCTCGGTGAACCAGACGCCGAGCGCCGCCGGGTCGGTGGTGGGCAGTTCGTGGCCGACCTCGGCGGCCAGTTCGACGATCGTCGCGGGCCGCAGGCCGCCGTCGAGGTGATCGTGCAGCAGCGCCTTCGGGACCTTGACGATGTCCTCGTACGAGATTGCGACCATGCTCAGACCCTAGTCACCCCCGGTACGGGCGCGGCGGTGGACCGGGCCGGTCAGGGCCGCCAGCCGTACACCCGTTCCACCGCGAGCCGCAGCACCACCCGCCCGTCGGCCACCATGGCGGCCCGGTAGTCGGCCCAGTCCGGGTGCTCGCCCCGGATCCGCCGGTACACCTCGACCAGTTCGTCGACCGTGGCGTCGTCGGTGGCGGCGGCCGGCGGGGTGAGCGTCACGGTGCCCTCGGCGACCGCGTACGCCCCGCCGTCGGCGGTGGTCACGTGGAAGCTGGCCCGGGGATCGCGGCGCAGGTTGCGCACCTTCGCCCGGTCCCCGGTGGTGGAGCAGCGGATCAGGCCCGGCTCGGCCAGGTAGTCGAGGTTGGACAGCTGGGGACGGCCGTCCCGGCGCAGCGTGACGAGCACCCCGCGCCCGCGCTCGCCGAACAGCTCCCAGAGCCGGGCGCTCACGGCGCTCACGCGTTCACCCGCAGCGGCGCGAGCGCGGCGGCCAGCCGGGCGAGCTGGTCGAGCATGAGCGCGGCGGCCTCCTCCCGGCCCGGGTCGGGTCGCAGCTCGCCCGACTCGTCCAGCGCCTGCCGCAGGAAGACGACCACCTGGTCGTTGACCGGGGTCATGTTCAGCGTGGTCACCACCTGCTTGATCATCTGCACCGCGCGCAGACCGCCGGAGGTCATGCCGTAGCTGACGAAGCCCACCGGCTTGTGCTGCCACTCGTGGTAGAGGTAGTCGATCGCGTTCTTCAGCGGGGCGCTGAAGCCGTAGTTGTACTCCGGCATCACCAGGACGAAGGCGTCTCCGGCGTCGATCTCGGCGCTCCAGGCGCGGGTGTGCTCGTGCAGGTAGACCCGCTCGGACGGGTGGTGCGGCTCGTCGTGGAAGGGCAACCCGATCTCGGCCAGGTCGAGGAGGCGTACCTCGTCGAAGCCGGCGTGGCGGACGGCGGCCTCGGTGAACCAGTCACCGATGCGGCGGCCGACCCGGCCGGGGCGGGTGCTGGCGACGACGACGTTCAGGCGGGGCATGGTGAGGTCACTCCTGTCGGGGCGGCGGCCGGGGCCGGCGTGGTGAGTCGGGGAACGAACCAGGCGACGATCGGCCCGATGCCGATCGCGTAGAGCAGGGTGCCGGGGCCGACGGCGCCGCCGAGCAGCCACCCGACCGCCAGCACCGTCACCTCGATCCCGGTGCGGGCCGGGCCGAGCGGCAGGCCACGGGCGGCCAGGCCGGTCATCAACCCGTCCCGCGGGCCGGGGCCGAGCCGGGCGCCGAGGTAGAGCGCGGTGGCGAGGCCGTTGAGCAGGACGCCCGCGGCCAGCAGGCCGATCCGGCCGGCGAGCGGGTCGACCGGCGGCAGCAGGGCCAGCGTCGCGTCGAGAGCCAGGCCGACGAGCGCGACGTTCGCCACGGTGCCGACGCCCGGACGCTGCCGCAGCGGGATCCACAGCAGCAGCACCAGCAGCGCCACGCCGTTGACCAGCAGGCCCATCGGCAGGCCGGTGCGGTCGGCGAGACCCTGGTGCAACACGTCCCAGGAGGCGAGCCCGAGGTCGGCGCGGACCATCAGCGCGACGCTGACGCCGAACAGAGCCAGGCCGGTGAGCAGCCGCACCAGCCGGGACGGCAGTTTGGTTGACATGTCATCAACCTAGGCCGCAACTTGGTGACATGTCAACAACACCGGTAGGATCGGCGCATGGACGAACCGCGCTGGCTGGACGAGCAGGAGAACCGCGCGTGGCGCGGCTACCGCCGCATGCGCCGCCTGCTCGACCTGGAACTGGCCCGGGAGCTGATGCAGGACGCCGGCCTCTCCGAGCCGGACTACGACGTCCTGAGCGACCTGTCCGAGACCCCTGAACAACGACTCCGGCTCAGCGAACTCGCCGACCGGATGCTCTGGTCCCGCAGCCGCCTGTCCCACCACATCTCCCGGATGCAGCAACGCGGCCTGGTCAGCCGGGAGGAGTGCGCCACCGACGGCCGCGGCTCGGTCGTCGTGCTCACCCCGGCCGGGCGCCGGGCCGTCGAAGCCGCCGCGCCCGGGCACGTGGCCGCCGTCCGCCGGCACCTGATCGACCGACTCACCCCGGCCGAGGTGGCCGCGCTCGGCACGCTCAGCCAACGGGTGATCGACCACCTCACCGGCCGTCCCACCGGCCGCCCGGAAGCGGCGGAGGGCTGAGCCGTGGACGACCGCGTCCTCGCCCGGCTGCGCTGCCCGGTCTGCGCCGAACCGCTCGCCGAGGCCACCGCCGGCACCGCACGCGCGCTGCGCTGTCCGCGCGGGCACAGCTTCGACATCGCCCGGCAGGGATACGTGAACCTGCTCGCCGGTCGCGCCCCGCACACCGGGGACAGCGCCGAGATGGTCGCCGCCCGCGCCGGCTTCCTCGCCGCCGGCCACTACGACACCGTCGCCGCCGCGCTCGCCGGCACCGCGGTACGCGTCGCGGGCTCCGACCCGTACCCCCTGGTGGTCGATGCCGGCGCCGGCACCGGGCACTACCTCGCGGCGGTGCTGGCGGCGCTGCCGGACGCCGCCGGCCTGGCCCTGGACGTCTCCAAGCCGGCGCTGCGCCGCGCGGCCCGGGCGCACCCGCGGGCCGCCGCCGCGCTGGCCGACACGTGGCAGCGGCTGCCGCTGGCCGACCGGTCCACCGCCGTGCTGCTGAACGTGTTCGCGCCGCGCAACGGCCCCGAGTTCCACCGGGTGCTCGACCCCGGCGGCGCGCTGCTGGTGGTCACCCCGGCCGCCGACCATCTCGCCGAACTCGTCGACGCGCTGGACCTGCTGCGGGTGGACCCGGACAAGGCCGACCGGGTCGCCGGCAGCCTCGGTGGCCACTTCGCCGAGGAGTCCGCGACCGGGCACCGGGCCCGGCTCGCGCTCACCCGCGCCGAGGTGACCACGCTCGTCGGGATGGGACCGAGCGCCTGGCACGCCGACCCGCAACGGCTCGCCGCGCGCATCGCCGCGCTGCCCGAGCCGGTGCCGGTCACGCTCTCGGTCCGGCTCGGCGTGCACCGCCCGCGCTGACCCGCCTCAGGTGGAGAGGTCGACCTCTTCCCAGCCCGGCGGTTCGTCGTGGTACGGCCCACGCAGCACCACCGCCCACTCCAGCGCCCACCGGCGCTGCCCGATCGCGTTCGCGTCCACCAGCCCCGGCAGCGCGCCGCCGGCCTTCTCGGTCTCCAGGTACGCCCAGTCCAGGCAGTAGTGCAGGTCGAGCAGGGCCGCGGCGTCACCGGGATGCTGCGGCGCGGCCAGGATCCGGGCCCGCCACTGGCCGAACGTCTCCCCCGCGACCAGGTTCGGCATCCGCTCGACCAGCCGCTCGTCCACCGGCACCGTCGGGTCCAGCTCCTTGGCCAGTCCGAGCACCCAGGCCAGCGAGAACAAGGCGTCGTGGTGCAGCACGAACGACCTGTGGTCGCCCCGGCCGCCCATCACGAACTGCCACTCCGGCGGCGTCACCGAGTCGACCAGGTGCGACTCCAGCAGCCAGCCCGTCGCCGCCTGCGCGGGCATCCCGAAGCAGCGGGCCAGGATCACGTGCAGCACCGCGATCCGCGCCTCGATCTCCGGGGTCGGACGCAGTTCGATCTCGTCGCCCGGCTCCCACACCAGCGGGAACTGCGGTGGCGGCAGCGGAAGACCCAGCCGGGACAACTCGTCCAGGCTCGCCTCCCGGACGGCCCGGGGATCGGGAGCGGGTACGCGCACGGTCAAGCCCCTGTCTGCTCACCTCGGCTCGTCGCCGGCCGATCCCCCCTGGCCTGGGAGGATAGCGGCTCCGGCCAGGCCGGCACCATGGGCGGTCCCGGTCAGCCGATCCGCTCGACGACGAGCGGCGTCGTCTCCGGTGCGTCCGGCGCGATCCGTACCGCCCGGCGCGCCTCGGTCAGCGCGGCCGGGATCCGCTCGGCGTGCTCGGCGCGCAGCTCGAACAGCGGGTCACCGGCGCGCA
The DNA here is from genome assembly GCF_003667485.1 of Micromonospora sp. BL1. NCBI lineage: Bacteria > Bacillati > Actinomycetota > Actinomycetes > Micromonosporales > Micromonosporaceae > Micromonospora > Micromonospora sp. BL1. The sequence continues at coordinate 27,597 of NZ_RCVK01000160.1, read as the reverse complement.
CCCGGTCACCGGGACGCCGGTGCAGCACCACGCCGGCCGGGATGCTCACCGGGTCCTCCTTGCGGGCCCGGCCCGCGCCGAGCCGCCAGGCCGCGACCCCGATGGCGTACGCGTCGACCTCGGCGACCCACCCGTCCTCGGCCGCGGTCACCACCTCGACCTCGTTCGCGACGGGCATCGGGGCGTCCGGGTCACCGCCCTGCGCCCGGATCATCGTGCGCCAGGAGTCCATCGCCCGGCCGTCCCGCAGCGCCGCGGCCGGGTCGGCGTCCGGCAGGCCGGCCGCGTCGAGCATCTCCCGGGCCAGCGCCAGCGTCAGCTCCACCACGTCGGCCGGACCGCCACCGGCGAGCACCTCCACCGACTCGGTCACCTCGACCGCGTTGCCCACGGCCAGGCCGAGCGGGGTGGACATGTCGGTGAGCAGGGCGACGGTCCGCACGCCGTGCGCACCGCCCAGCTCGACCATGGTTCGGGCCAGCTCGCGGGCGTCGTCGACGTTCTTCATGAAGGCGCCGGAGCCGACCTTCACGTCGAGCACCAGCGCGCCGGTCCCCTCGGCGATCTTCTTGCTCATGATCGAGCTGGCGATCAGCGGGATCGCCTCGACAGTGCCGGTGACGTCGCGCAGCGCGTACAGCTTGCGGTCGGCCGGGGCGAGCCCGTCGCCGGCCGCGCAGATCACCGCGCCCACGTCGCGGAGCTGGGCGATGAACTCGTCGTTGGTGAGCGCCGCCCGCCAGCCCGGGATCGACTCCAGCTTGTCCAGCGTGCCGCCGGTGTGGCCCAGGCCCCGGCCGGACAGCTGCGGCACCGCCGCGCCGCACGCGGCCACCAGCGGGGTCAGCGGCAGCGTGATCTTGTCACCGACGCCGCCGGTGGAGTGCTTGTCCACGGTCGGCCGGGACACCGGCGACAGGTCGAGCCGCTCGCCGCTGGCGATCATGGCGGCCGTCCACCGGGCGATCTCCGGCGCGGTCATGCCGCGCAGCAGGATCGCCATGGCCAGCGCCGACATCTGCTCGTCGGCGACCAGACCCTTGGTGTACGCGTCGACCACCCAGTCGATCTGCCCGTCGCTCAGCACACCCCCGTCCCGCTTCGCCCGGATGACGTCAACCGCCGTAAAAGCACTCACCTTTGAGTTCCCATCAATAGATAGACAATCGTCGCGGTCGCACGCACCCCGCGAACGATGACCACGCCAGGCCGGGGCCGGACTTAACCCGACGCAACCCGGTCTCAACCCCAACGAACCGGAATCTCCGAAGGAGGCTCACCCTCACCAGCCCAGAAGATCGTGCCCGAGGCGTCCACCACCACCACGCGCGGCGTCCGAGCCAGCCCCCACTCGATCGCCCCGGCCGGGTCGTCCCAGGTCGAGCCCTCCTCCAGCACACCGGTCTCGGCGTCCGCGGTGTCACCGGACGACCGCTCCCAGTACGTCGTCCAGACCTGCTGCCCGGCGGACAGGTCGGGGTGCACGAACACGGTGCCCCGGCCCCGCCAGGCGGCCAGCCGGTCCGGCACCACAGGCACCGGATGCTCGCCGGTCACCGCCTCGATGTCGGCCACGTCGAAGGCGTGCGGCAGCAGCTCCGCCATCCGCAGCGGGCCGCCCTTCGCCTCGACCAGGCACTCCGGGCCGCCCTGCTCCCAGAGCAGCTGCCGGCACCGGCCGCACGGCATCAGCGGCTCACCGGTGGCGTCGACGCAGGACAGCGCCACGATCCGGCCCCCGCCGGTCGCGTGCAGCTGCGAGACCACGCCGCACTCGGCACAGAGCGTGACGCCGTACCCGGCGTTCTCCACGTTGCAGCCGACGACGACCCGGCCGTCGTCGACGAGCGCGGCGGCACCCACCGGGAACTTCGAGTACGGCACGTAGGCGTGCCGCATCACCTCGGTGGCGGCGGTACGCAACCGCTCCCAGTCGATCTCCATCACGACTCCCATTCTGCCCAATTCACGCCCGATCGGTCGCGAGCGCGGCCGGAGACGACGATGCCCGGCGGGTCGCCCCGCCGGGCACGGTGTCGCCGCGGGCGGTCAGCCCTTGATGTACGGCTTGCCGTCGGCGGCCGGCGCCCGGACCTTGCCGACCAGCCCGGCCACGGCCAGGATCGTCGCCAGGTACGGCAGCATCGCCAGGAACTGGCTCGGGATGCTGCTGCCGATCGCGCCCAGGTAGGTGGCGAGCTGGTCGGCGAAGCCGAAGAACAGCGCCGCGAGCAGCGCGCCGGTCGGGCTCCACCGGCCGAAGATCAGCGCGGCCAGGGCGATGAAGCCCTTACCGCCGATCATGTTCTTGGTGAACGAGTAGAGCGCCAGCGTGTACGAGGCACCGCCGACACCGGCCACCAGACCGGCCAGGATCACGTTGCGGTAGCGCAGCCGCAGCACCTTCACGCCCAGCGTGTCCGCGGCGGTCGGGTGCTCGCCCACCGACCGCGTCCGCAGGCCCCACCGGGTACGGAACAGCGCCAGGTGGATGACGAGCACCAGCAGCAGGCCGAGGTAGAGGAAGATGTTGCCCCGGAACAGCGCCGGACCGAGCAGCGGGATGTCGGACAGCAGCGGGATCTCCCAGTTGCCGAACCGGGGCGCGCTGTTGTACTTCGCCGCGTCGGTCTGCATCAGCCGCTCGTAGAGGAAGCCGGTGATGCCGACCGCGAGCAGGTTGAGCACGATGCCCATGACCACCTGGTCGACCAGGTAGCGGATGGAGAACACGGCCAGCAGGAACGAGATGAACGCGCCGCCGATGGCGGCGGCCACCAGGCCCACCCAGACGCTGCCGGACATGCTGCCGAACAGCGCGCCGGAGAAGGCGCCCATCAGGAGCTGGCCCTCGATCGCCACGTTCACCACGCCGGAACGCTCGCAGAGCACACCGGCGAGCGCACCGAAGATCAGCGGCAGGGCCAGGATGAACGTGCCGCGGACGACGTTCACCAGCGGCATGAAGTTGCGGCCCTCGGGCGCGGCGGAGACCTGCCAGCACAGGAAGCTCAGCACGAAGGCGACCAGCCCGGCGCCGAGCAGCAGCGTGAACCAGCGCTTCGGCACACCGGCCAGCAGCGCCCCTCCGGCCGCGGCGGTGATCAGCCCGAACAGGATCGCGCCGACCGTACCGTTGATCTCCAGGGCGGCCCCGCCCTCGGTCTCGCTGAGCGTGAACCGCGCGTGCTGGTCGGTCGCGAGCGCGCCGAACAGCACCGCCGCGAGCACGCCGAGCGCCAGCAGGACCGCGCCGATCTTCCGGTTGCGGGTCCAGAAACCCTCGTCGACCGCGGTAACGGCGACCTCGGGGACAGCGGTGGTGGACATGCTCACCAGCCCTTCGCGAGGCTCGTCTGCAACCGGGCGGCGCGGGCCGCCCGGAGCTGGAAGATCGTCTTCACCAGGGCAGGCGCGGCGATGAAGATGACGATGAGCGCCTGGAGCACGGTGACCAGTTCCAGCGAGATGCCGGAGTACGACTGCATCCGGTTGCCACCGGCCTGGAGCGCGCCGAACAGCAGCGCGGCCAGCAGCACACCCCACGGCTTCACGCGGCCGAGCAGCGCGACCAGGATGCCGTCGAAGCCGATCTGCGCGATCACCAGCGGGGTCAGCGCGGTCGCTGTGGTGCCGAGCACCATGGTCGAGCCGCCCAGGCCGGCCAGCATGCCCGCGAACACCATCACCAGCACGTACGTCTTGGTCACGCTGATGCCGGCGGTGCGGGCCGCGTCCGGGTTCGCGCCCACGGCCCGCAGCTCGAAGCCGAGCGTGGAGCGGTTGAGCAGCCAGGCGATGAACCAGGTGGCCGCCACCGCGAGCAGGATGCCGGCGTGCACCCGCAGGTCGTCGCCGAGCAGGCGGGGCAACTGCGCGGAGGAGTCGACCGGCTTGCTGATGGCGTCCGACCGGTTCGGGTTCTGCACCCCGTTCTGGACGATGATCCAGGACAGGAAGTAGACCGCCACGTAGTTGAGCATGATCGTGTTGATCACCTCGTGCGCGCCGGCCCGTGCCTTCAGGATGCCGGGGATGAAGCCCCAGAGCGCGCCGCCGAGCGCGCCGGCGATCAGCGCCACCAGCAGGTGCACGACGGGCGGCAGCGGCAGCGCGAAGCCGGCCACGGCGGCCAGGATGACGGCGATCGTCGCCTGGCCCTGGGCGCCGATGTTGAACAGGCCGCCGCGGAAGGCGAGCGCCACCGACAGGCCGGTGAAGACGAGCGGCGCGGCGTAGGTGAGCGTCTCCGAGATCGGGCTGAGGGCGGCGGTGAAGCCGACCGCCTCCGGGTCGAAGATCGCGCCCTTGAACAGGTTCGCGTACGCCTCGCTGACCACCGTCCAGCTGGCGTTCAGCGCGTCCGTGGGACGGGCCGTGATGTAGCTGTAGGTGGCGAGCACCTCCGGGTCGGACACGATGATCAGCACCGCGCCGACCACCATGGCCAGCAGCACCGCGAGCACCGTCACGGTGAACGTGTTGGACGCCCAGAGGTTGTCCAGGAACATCCGGCCCATGCTCGGGCGGGACTCTCCGCCCGGAGCCGGCTTCTTCGCGGTCGCGGTGGCGGGCACCGTCTGCTCGGTGTCACCGGCCGGCTGCGTCGGCGTCGCCCGGGCCTCGCTCAGCGACTCCTGCGCCTCGGTCGCCGGCTCCTTGTCCGGTGAGCCCGAGTCGGGGTTCGGGTTGGTCATGCCTCGTCCTCGTTGCCAGGGCCGTCCTCGGTCGCGGTGGCGGCGTCCGGGGTGGCGGCGTCCGGGGTGATGCCGGCCATCAACAGGCCGATCTCCTCGCGCGGGGTGTCCGGGCCGACGATGCCGATGATCCGGCCGCGGTACATGACCGCGATCCGGTCGGCCAGGCCGATCACCTCGTCCAGTTCGCTGGAGACCACCATGACCGCGGTGCCGATGTCCCGCTCGCGGATGACCCGGCTGTGGATGAACTCGATCGAGCCGACGTCCACGCCCCGGGTGGGCTGGGCGGCGATGAAGAGCTTCAGCGGCCGGGACAGTTCCCGGGCCACGATCACCTTCTGCTGGTTGCCGCCGGAGAGCGTGCCGACCGCCGCGTCGGCCGAGGAGGTGCGGACGTCGAACTGCTCGATCCGCTCCCGCGCCGACTTCGCGATGGCGTCGGGCTTGAGCGACAGGCCCTTGCCGAACGGCGGCCGGTCGTAGATGTCCAGCACCAGGTTCTCCGCCACGGAGAACTCCTTGACCAGGCCGTCCACGCTGCGGTCCTCCGGCACGTAGCCGACGCCGGCGCGGAGCACCTTCTTGGTCGACCAGCCGTGCGTCGGTTCGCCGTCGAGGCTGATCGTGCCGGCGAGCACCGGGCGCAGGCCCATGATCGCCTCGATCAGCTCGGTCTGGCCGTTGCCCTGCACGCCCGCCACGCCGAGCACCTCACCGGCGTGCACGGTCAGGTCGACGCCGTCGACCGCGCGTACCTGCCGGTCGTCGTCCACGACCAGGCCGGCGACCTCCAGGATCGGCTTACCAGGGGTGGCCGGTTTCTTGTCCACGGTCAGCCGGACGCTGCGTCCCACCATCAGCGCGGCCAGCTCGTCCCGGCTGGCGCTCGGCTCGGCGGTGCCGACCGTCTTCCCGCGCCGGATCACGGTGATCCGGTCGGCGATGGCCTTCACCTCGCCCAGCTTGTGGGTGATGAACACGATCGACTTGCCGGCGGCCTTGAGCGACCGCATGACGGTGAGCAGTTCCTCGGTCTCCTGCGGCGTGAGCACGGCCGTGGGCTCGTCGAGGATCAGCAGGTCGACGTCGCGGGTGAGGGCCTTGACGATCTCCACCCGCTGCTGGATGCCGACCGGCAGGTCCTCGATCACCGCGTCCGGGTCGACCCGCAGGTTGTACCGCTCGGAGACCTCGGCGACCTCGCGCCGGGCGCGCCGCCGGTCGAGGATGCCGGCGAAGGGCCCCCTGACCTGCTCGGCGCCGAGCATCACGTTCTCGGCCACGGTGAAGACCGGCACCAGCATGAAGTGCTGGTGCACCATCCCGATCCCGGCGGCGATCGCGTCCGACGGGCCCTTCAGCTTCAGCGGCTTGCCGTCGACCAGGATCTCGCCCTCGTCCGGCTGGTAGAGGCCGTAGAGCACGTTCATCAGGGTCGACTTGCCGGCGCCGTTCTCGCCGAGCAGGGCGTGGATCTCTCCAGGCTCCACCGTCAGGTCGATGTGGTCGTTGGCGACCAGATCACCGAACCGTTTGGTGATGCCGCGCAGTTCGAGTCTCAGCGCAACCTCCTGGAGTGCGAGCGATGGTGCAGCGTAGCGACCTGCTGCGCCGCCACCACGCCGGGTGGGGATGTTCCGGGGGATTCAAGGTGATCGGCCGCCCCGGCACCGGGGGTACCTTCCCCGTGGCGCCGGGACGGCCGGATCGTCAGAGCTGGTGCCCGCCGGCCCTCGCTGCCGATGATGGCACCGCGGTGGCCGGCGGGGCTGTCACTTGGTCGGCTGGGCCTTCGAGGTGACGGTGATGGTGCCGGCGGCGATGTCCGCCTTGATCTTGTCGACCTCGGCCTTCAGGTCCGCCGGGACCTTGCTGTCGAAGTCGTGGTACGGGGCGATCGAGACGCCGTCGTTGGCCAGCGTGCCGACGAAGCCCGGGGTGGCCTCGAGCTTCTCGCCACCGGCGGCCTTCAGCGCGGCCTCCTTGACGGCGTCCGGGATGTTCTTGACCACGGTGGTCAGGATCGCCGAGCAGTCCGGGGTGCTCTCGCAGCCGTCGATGTCCACCCAGACGACCGAGTACTTGCCGCCCGAGGCCTTGGCCGCGGAGGTGGTGCCGAGACCGGCGCCACCGGCGACCGGCATCACGATGTCGGCGCCCTGCGCGACGAGCGCGTCGGAGACCTTCTTGCCCTCGTCCTGCTTCTCGAACGAGTTGGCGAAGGAGCCCTTCTGGGTGGCCTTGTCCCAGCCCAGCACCTGGACGTTCTTGCTCTTGGCCTTGTTGTAGTACGCCACGCCGTCGGCGAAGCCGTCCATGAAGATGGTGACCGGCGGGATCGGCAGACCGCCGTAGGTGCCGACCTTGCCGGACTTGCTCATCCCGGCGGCCAGGTAGCCGGCCTGGAAGCCCGCCTGCGCGGTGTCGAACTGCATCGGGTAGACGTTCGACACACCCGGGTTGGCGTCGACGATGGCGAACTGCTGGTTCGGGTTCTTCTCAGCCGCCGCCTTGGTGGCGTCCGACATCAGGCCACCGACGGCCAGGATGAAGTCGCACTTCTGGTTGACGAACCCGGTCAGGTTGACCTCGTAGTCCGCCTCGGCCTTCGACTGGACGTACTTGATGTCGATCTTGTCGTTCTCCTTCTTCGCCTCCTGCAGGCCCTTCCAGGCCGAGGCGTTGAAGGACTTGTCGTCGACGCCGCCGACGTCGGTCACCATGCAGGCGCTGAACTTCTTGCCGCCGTCGCCGCCGGCGTTGTTGTCGTCGTCCGGAGCCTCACCACACGCGGCAGCGCCCAGCACGAGTCCACCCGCCGCAATGACGGAGGCGATCCGCATCCCACGCACAGAGCGCAAGACGTCTCCTTCCCCTTGCACACCGCGTCGTGCGCGGCGTGCAGCCCTTCGCCGGCCTGCGGTGTGCCGCCGGCGTCCCACGTTACGGACGGGAGCGTACGCCCGCGCCCACCCACCGGCCGACAATCGTGCACGACTGTTGAGCGTCCGTTACCCCGGTGTAACCCTTGCGTGGGGCACGTCACTTATCCGGCCGGTAGGCGTGCGTGGCGGTGTCGCGAACGTCCGTTTTCCCGAGCTTCCCCGACTTGCGGCGAACTAACGCCAGAACACCGCGACGGCCGCGTTGACCAGCGTCAACCCGACGATCGCGAGGAAGTGGCCACGGTTGACGCTCTCCCGCTTCCGGGAGAAGAAGACCATGACGAAGATGAGCAGCGCGAGCACCAACTTGGTAACAAGTTTCGCCGGGGCCGGCTCGTCCCCGTCCCGCAGCGGAGCGGACAGCCCGATGCCGGTGAGGATCTGGATGATCGCGCCCCAGAGCATGGCCGCATTGATCCGCAGCCGGCCGGTGACGTACTGGGCGATCGCACCACCGAGCAGCAGCGCGAAGCCGATCAGATGGACGTAGAGAAGAATCAGTCGAAGAGCTTCCACGCGCCCCATCCTCCCCCATCAACGACGCAACGTAGTAGTCACCCCGCCGACCGCCGTCATACCGTGACCCACTCCCCTTCCCCGCGATCTTGCAGTTGCCGCCCCGGCAGACGCCACTAACCGGACACGAGGTGGGCCATTTCTGCAAGATCGCGGGAGAGAGGGGGGTCAGTCGTCGTCCGGGTCGTCGAGGCGGGCCAGCCACGTGGCGAACCGCTCGATCGGGGTCTCGAACTCCGGGTTCAGGTCGATGAAGTCACGCAGCCGCTCGCCCAGCCACTCCATGCTGACCTGCTCGTCGCCACGGCGCTCGACCAGCTCCTCGATGCCACGGTCGGTGAAGTACACGGTGTTCCTCTCGTCGTCGTACGGCAGCGGCCCGCCCCGGGTCGGGACGGGCCGCTGCCGGTGGTGTCACGGGCGGGGGAGAGCCGCCTCGATCAGCGCGTTCTGCTCGACCTCGTGCATCTTCGCCGAGCCGACCGCCGGAGCGGCGGCGGCGGGGCGGGAGATGCGCCGCAGCCGCACCTCGGGCAGGTGCTCCAGCAGGTTGAGCGCGACGAACGACCAGGCGCCCTGGTTGGCCGGCTCCTCCTGGACCCAGGCGAAGTCCTCGGCGTTCGGGTACTGCGCCAGCGCGGCCCGGACCTCCTCGACGGGCAGCGGGTAGAGCTGCTCCATCCGGAGGATCGCGGTGTCGGTGACGCCCCGCTCCTGCCGGGCCTGGAACAGGTCGTAGTAGACCTTGCCCGAGCAGAGCAGCACCCGCTTGACCTGCTCCGGCGCCGGAGCCGCGGTGTCGGCCAGCACAGGCTGGAACGTCCCGGTGGTGAAGTCCTCCACCGGCGACACGCAGAGCTTGTGCCGCAGCAGCGACTTCGGCGTGAACACCACCAGCGGCTTGCGCTTGGGCGACAGGGCCTGGCGGCGCAGCAGGTGGAAGTAGTTCGCCGGGGTGGTCGGGATGGCCACCCGCATGTTGTCCTCGGCGCAGAGCTGGAGGAACCGCTCCGGGCGGCCGGAGGTGTGGTCCGGGCCCTGGCCCTCGTGGCCGTGCGGCAGCAGCAGGGTCACCGCGGAGCGCTGACCCCACTTCACCTCGCCGGAGGAGATGAACTCGTCGATCACCGACTGGGCGCCGTTGACGAAGTCACCGAACTGGGCCTCCCAGGCCACCAGCGCGTTGATGTTCTCCACCGAGTAGCCGTACTCGAAGCCCATGGCCGCGTACTCGGAGAGCAGCGAGTCGTGGACGAAGAAGCGCGACCGCTCGCCGTCGGCGGTGAGCGACTTCAGCGGCAGGTAGTCCTCGCCGGTCTTGGCGTCGACCACCGAGGCGTGCCGCTGGACGAACGTGCCGCGACGCGAGTCCTGCCCGGCGAGCCGGACGGTGACGCCGTCGTGCAGCAGCGTGCCGAACGCGATGATCTCGGCGAAGCCCCAGTCGATGCCGCCCTCGACGGACATCTTGCGACGCCGCTCCAGCAGCTGCTGGATCCGCTTGTGCGGGGTGAAGCCCTCCGGCAGGTTGACGTGCGCCTCGCCGATCGCCTTGACCACGGCGGCGTCGGTGGCGGTGTCGACCTGCGGCTCCGGCTCGTCCTCCCGCGCCGGGCGGCTGAGCTGACGCGGGGTGGTCGCGGCGTCCCGGGTGGCCTTGAAGACCCGCTCCAGCTGCGACTGGTAGTCGCGCAGCAGCTCCTCCGCGTCCTCCACGGTGATGTCGCCGCGCCCGATCAGCTCCTCGGTGTAGAGCTTCCGGACCGACCGCTTCGAGTCGATGATCTTGTACATCTGCGGGTTGGACATCGACGGGTCGTCGCCCTCGTTGTGCCCGCGCCGGCGGTAGCAGACCATGTCGATCACGACGTCCTTGTTGAACGCCTGCCGGTACTCGAACGCGAGCCGGGCCACCCGGACCACGGCCTCCGGGTCGTCGCCGTTCACGTGGAAGATCGGCGCCTGGATCATCCGGGCCACGTCGGTGCTGTAGAGGCTGGACCGGCTGTACTCCGGGGCGGTGGTGAAGCCGACCTGGTTGTTGACGACCACGTGCACGGTGCCGCCGGTGCGGTAGCCGCGCAGCTGGGAGAGGTTGAGCGTCTCGGCGACCACGCCCTGGCCGGCGAAGGCGGCGTCACCGTGCACCGCCAGCGGCAGCACGGTGTAGCCCTCCAGCTTGAGGTCGATCCGGTCCTGCTTGGCCCGGACTATCCCCTCCAGCACCGGGTCGACGGCCTCCAGGTGCGACGGGTTCGCCACCACCGACACCTTGACCGCGTGCTCGCCGTCCGGGGTGGTGAACTTGCCGTTCTGGCCGAGGTGGTACTTCACGTCGCCCGAGCCCTGCGTGGACCGCGGGTCGAGGTGCCCCTCGAACTCGGAGAAGATCTTCTCGTACGGCTTGCCGACGATGTTCGCCAGCACGTTGAGCCGGCCGCGGTGGGCCATGCCGATGACGACCTCGTCCAGCCCGGCCTCGGCGGAGCACTCCAGCACCTCGCCGAGCAGCGGGATCAGCGACTCGCCGCCCTCCAGCGAGAAGCGCTTCTGGCCGACGTACTTGGTCTGCAGGAACGTCTCGAACGCCTCGGCGGCGTTGAGCCTGTTCAGCACGTGCTTCTGCTCGTCGGAGCTGGGCTTCTCGTACTTGCGCTCGACCCGCTCCTGGATCCAGCGCCGCTCCTCCGGGTCCTGGATGTGCATGTACTCGATGCCGACCCGGCGGCAGTACGAGTCGCGCAGCACGCCGAGGATCGAGCGCAGCTTCATCCGCTGCTGACCGGCGAAGCCGTTGACCGGGAAGACGCGGTCGAGGTCCCACAGCGTGAGCCCGTGCTGGAGCACGTCCAGGTCCGGGTGCTTGCGGATCTTGAACTCCAGCGGGTCGGTGTCGGCCATCAGGTGGCCGCGGACCCGGTACGCGTGGATCAGCTCGTGCACCCGCGCGGTCTTGTTGATCTGGCCCTCGCTGTCGACGGCCACGTCGCGCATCCAGCGCACCGGCTCGTACGGGATCCGCAGCGAGGTGAAGATGCCGTCGTAGAAGCCGCGCTCGCCGAGCAGCAGCTCGTGCATGACCTTCAGGAACTCGCCGGACTGCGCGCCCTGGATGATCCGGTGGTCGTACGTGCTGGTCAGCGTGATGACCTTGCTGACCGCGTTCTCGGCCAGCGTGGCCTCGCTCATGCCCTGGTAGGGGGCCGGGTATTCCATCGCGCCGACGCCGATGATGGCGCTCTGCCCCTGCATCAGGCGCGGGATGGAGTGCACGGTGCCGATGCCGCCCGGGTTGGTCAGCGAGATCGTGGTGCCGGAGTAGTCCTCCATGGTCAGCTCGTTGCGGCGGGCGCGCCGGACCACGTCCTCGTACGCCTGCCAGAACTGCCGGAAGTCCATCTGCTCGCAGCCCTTGATGGACGGCACCACCAGGTTGCGCGAGCCGTCCGGCTTGACCAGGTCGATCGCGATGCCCAGGTTGACGTGCTCCGGGCGGACCATCGCCGGCTTGCCGTCGACCTCGGCGAAGGAGTTGTTCATCTCCGGGTGCTCGACGACCGCACGGACGAGCGCGTACCCGATCAGGTGGGTGAAGCTGACCTTGCCACCGCGACCGCGGGTCAGGTGGTTGTTGATCACGATGCGGTTGTCGACGAGCAGCTTGGCCGGGACGGCGCGCACGCTCGTGGCGGTCGGGACCGACAGCGACGCGTCCATGTTCTGCACGATCTTGGCGGCGACGCCGCGCAGCGGCGTGGTGCCCGCGGCGCTCGCGGTCGGCGCCTTGGCGGCCGGCTTGGCCGGGGCGGACTTCTTGGCCGGCTCAGGGGCCTTCGCCGCCGGCTTGGCGGCGGGCTTGGCCGGGGCGGGCGCGGCCTTGGGGGCGGCCTTCGGCTCCGCCTTGGCGGCGGGCTGCTCCTTGACCGTGGCCACTGCTTCCTGCTGCTCGGCCGGCTCCGGCTTCGCGGCCGGCTTGGCCTGCCCGTCCGGGCGCGGCGTGGCGGCGCCCGGGGCCGGCCGGTAGTCGGCGAAGAAGTCGTGCCAGGCCGAATCGACGCTCGAGGGGTCGGCGAGGTATCGCTGGTACATCTCCTCGACGATCCACTCGTTCGGGCCGAAACCCGCCAGTGGGTTCTCCTGCGAAGTCTGCTGGGTCGACACGGCCGCTAATCGCCTCTTTCACGCGGTTGTGAATGTCACGGTGGCCCCCGGTGACCCCCGGTTGCCGACGCTGGGTAAACCGATGCCAAGGCTACGCCGTGCGCTGCGCGCAGGCATTCTCGCCTCCGGCTGGTGGTCCGTTTCACAGAAGATGCCAGAAGTTCGGCAAACGCTGCGTGATCCGCCGACTCCTGCTAGACGAGCAGGACCCCGGCCGACGACGTCCGTCATCGACCGGGGTCCGCCCCGACCACGAGGTCAGGAGATGTCGCGCTTGCGGATCGTGGCCACGCCGATCGCGCCGGCCACCACCGCGTATCCGATCAGCACGAGGGCGCCGGCCCACTGCGGCGGGTTGCCCGGGATGTCCGTGTCGCCGCCCACCATGAGCCCGGAGGCCAGCGACGGGACCAGCAGCTGGAGCTTGTTGATCCAGTCGCCGTACCGTGCCGCGAGGAGGCTGAGGACGATGACCGCGCCGATCGCGCCGCCCAGGTAGAACAGGATGCCGGTCACCGTGGCGCCGATCTGGCTGCGGATCAGCACGCCGAGCCCGACGCCGAGCACCGACCAGAGCAGGTAGGCCAGGCCGTTGAGCGCGATCGCCCGCCAGACGGCGCCGCTGCCGAGCTGCGAGCCGACGTCCACCGAGTTGAGGATCAGCGGCGAGATGATCAGGTTCAGCACGGTGGTGACGAGCCAGAACAGCAGCGCCAGCACGCCGGCCGCGGCCAACTTGGCCAGCATCACCGCGGTGCGGTGCGGCGCCGTGAGGAACGTGGTGGTCACCGTCTGGTGGAAGAACTCGCTGGTCACCACCACGATGCCCAGCAGCAGCACGATGAGCAGCCCGAAGAACTGGCCGTTGGTGTAGAGGTTGGCGGCCAGGTTGTCGGCGGCCGAGATGGCCTGCAACTGGTCGGACTGGTCGGCCGGCACCTCGCCGAAGTCCCCGCCGGCCAGCGCCTCGGTCTGCAACCAGTTGAAGAACAGCGTGAGCGCCCACAGCGCCAGGCTGATCAGCCCGAAGATCCACCAGGTGCTGGTGGTACGGATCTTGAGCAGTTCGGATCGGACCAGCGTCATCGGATCTCCGCCTTTCCGGCCGTCAGCTCCAGGAAGACCCCTTCGAGGTCGGGGCGCTCGGTGGTCAGCTCGTGCAGCTCGACCTTGGCGGCCAGCGCGACCCGGCCCACGGTCGGCGCGTCCACGCCGGTCACCAGCAGCGCGCCGTGCGGGTCGGTGTCGACGGTGGCCGACTGCTCGCGCAGCGCCGCGGCCAGTTCGTCGGCCTGCGGGGTACGCACCCGTACCTGCACGTCGTGCGTCATCGAGGCCATCACCTGGTCGACCGGACCCTGCCGGACCAGCTTGCCGGCCGCGATGATCACCACGTCGTCGGCGAGCAGCTGCATCTCGGAGAGCAGGTGGCTGGAGACCAGCACCGTACGCCCCTCGGCGGCCAGCCCCTTGAGGAAGCCGCGCATCCAGCGGATGCCCTCCGGGTCCAGGCCGTTGGCCGGCTCGTCCAGGATCAGCACCTGCGGGTTGCCGAGCATCGCGGCCGCGATGCCGAGCCGCTGCTTCATGCCGAGCGAGTAGCCCTTGAACTTGCGCTTCGCCGCGGGCGAGAGCCCGACCAGGGCGAGCGCCTCGTCGGCGCGCTCCTTCGGCAGGCCCGCCGCCGCGCAGATCACCCGCAGGTGGTTGATGCCGGTGCGGCCCTTGTGCGCGCTGGACGCCTCCAGCACCGCGCCGACAGTACGCAGCGGGTCGGTCAGGTCGGCGTACCGGCTGCCGCCGATGGTGGCCGTGCCGGCGCTCGGCGTCACCAGGTTCAGCAGCATGCGCAGCGTGGTCGTCTTACCGGCGCCGTTGGGGCCGAGGAAGCCGGTGACCCGGCCCGGCTCGACCGTGAACGACAGGTTGTCCACCGCGCGGACGGTCTTGTATTGCTTGGTCAGGCCGGACACGATGATCTGGCCGGTCCCGGCACTGGGGCGTGGCTGCCCGTCGGACATCATTCTCCTCTCCTGCCCCGGCGGGCTCGACGCGCGCCGGTGGGGGCGCCGTTGCGGGGGCGCCCCGCAACAGCCTTCCAACCCGGCGCAAGGGGGTCAATCAGGCGGGACGCGTACGCGCCGTCCTCCTCAGGGAGGAGATCAGGCCGTCGGCAGCGCCACCCAGGTGGCCCGGGCGCGGCCGAGCAGCGCGCCGTCCGAACCGTACAGGCTGGTGTGCACCTCGGCCTTGCGTCCCTCGCCGCCGACGGCGAGGCCGGTCACCACGCACTCGTCGCCGGGCCGTGGCAGCGCCGTGACCTGCGCGGCGATCCGCCCCAGCACGTACGGCCGGCCGGGCGCCAGCACCGCCCAGCCGCCCGGGCAGTCCAGCGCCGCCCACACCGTCGCGGGCACCACAGCGGCCGGCGCGCGGAACGGCGCGGCGGTCCGCCCGTCCGGCAGCCGCCCCGGGAAGATCCGCAGCCCGTCCGGGTTCGCGGGTCCGCAGACGTAGCAGCGGGGGAACGGGTGGTCGACCAGACCGGGGTACGCCCGCGCGGCCTCGGCCGCCGTCGCCGGGTCCACCGGCGGCACCACCGCGTCGACCGGCTCGACCCGGCGTACCTGGGCGACCAGGCGGCCGTCCGGGTCGCGTACCTCGCCGTCGGCTGCGGTCAGCGGGGTGTCCAGCGGCGGCGGCCGGCGCAACGTGACCTCCACCGGGCCCCGGTCGTCGATCAGCGCGGCGAAGATCCCGGCGCTCCAGCCGCCGTTGCCGGAGCCGTCCGGTCCCTGGAAGCGGGCCTCGACCAGCATGTGCACCTCCGGGTCCACCGCCGCCGGCGCCGTCGCGGGCGGTCCGCCCGGCAGCCTCGCACACGCCGCTCCCGCCCCGGCCGTCCCGGTTCGCACACCACCGCCGGCCGTCGTTCACCGGATCGACACCCCTCGTCCCGTCCGGTGGCAACCCGGGGCACCTACACAGGAGTCATGGCTGTCCTGCACGCCGCTGGCGCACCGCTCACGACCAGCGGTTACACCCTGCTGATCGCCGACGACCCGGCACTGGTCGCGGCCGCGCAACGCCTGCGCCACGAGGTGTTCGCCGGCGAACTCGGCGCCACCGTGCCGACCGCCGCGACCGGACTCGACACCGACGAGTTCGACGCGTACTGCGACCACCTGGTGGTGCTGCGCGAGGGCACCGGCGAGGTCGTCGGCACGTACCGGCTGCTGCCGCCCGGCCGCACCGACCGCCGTTACGCCGACGCCGAGTTCGACCTGGGCCCGCTGGCCCCGCTCCGCGACGACCTGGTCGAGGCGGGCCGCTCCTGCGTCCACCCGGACCACCGCACCGGTGCCGTGATCAACCTCATGTGGGCCGGGATCTGCCGCTACCTGCACCTGCGCGGTGTCCGCTGGCTCGGTGGCTGCGCCTCGGTGCCGGTCGCGGACGGCGGGACCGCCGCCGCGCAGGTGTGGGCCGAGGTCACCGCCCGGCACCTCGCCCCGCCGCTGCTGCGGGTCACCCCGCGCCGGCCCTGGTTCGCCGAGGCGCCGGCCGCCGACCTCGCCGCGCTCACCCCGGCGCAACGCCGGGCGCTCGTGCCGCCGCTGCTGCGCGGCTACCTGCGGCTCGGCGCCTGGGTGGCCGGCGAGCCCGCGTACGACAGGGACTTCGGCTGCGCCGACTTCTACGTGTTGTTCTCGCTGGACCGGATGAACCCGCGCTACCTGCGGCACTTCCTCGGCGAGGCCGGGTCGTGACCGCCGTCGCCGTTCCCAAGGTCGGCGCGGGCCCGGGCGCCGGTGTCGACGGGGCGGGTCTGTGGCGGCCCGCCTCGGGCTGCGGGCCGGACTGCCTGCCGCCGCCCGCCGCCCCGGACGTGTCGCGGCTGCGCCGGGCGGGACGGCTGCTCGGCGTACTCGGCATGCTGCTGGCCGGGACGGGTCTGGCCGTCCTGCTGCCGCTGCTGCCCGCCGCCCGGGGCCGGGCCGCGTTGCGCGGCTGGGCGCTGTGGACGCTGCGTACCCTCGGGGTCCGGCTGCTGGTCCGCGGGCGGGCGCCGCGCGGGCGCGCGCTGCTGGTCGCCAACCACGTCTCCTGGCTGGACGTCCTGGCGGTGCTCGCCGTGTCGCCGGCCCGGATGCTGGCGAAACGCGAGGTCCGGCGCTGGCCGCTGGTGGGCGCCCTGGCCGCCGCGGCGGGCACCGTCTTCGTGGACCGGTCCCGGCCGCGTGACCTGCCGGCCACCGTCGCTCAGGTGGCCGGCGCGCTGCGATCCGGGCGGTCGGTGGCGGTGTTCCCGGAGGGTACGACCTGGTGCGGCGCCGCCACGGACTGCCGCCCGAGCGGCGGCTTCCGCCCGGCGATGTTCGAGGCCGCCGTGGCGGCGGGCGCGCCGGTGGTGCCGTTGCGCATCGGCTACCGGTACGCGGGCGATCCGAGCACGCTGCCCGCCTTCCTCGGCGAGGAGACGCTCTGGGCATCGGTACGCCGGGTGCTCGCCGCCCGGGGCCTGACCGTGTCGGTGACGCTGAGTGCCGCGCTGCACCCGGGCGAAGGCGCGGACCGCAGGTCGCTGGCCCGGATCGCGGAGGCCGCGATCCATCCGTCCCCTCGACCGCCGCTCGCGACACAGCTCGACCTGGCGGCTTGACCTGCGGGACGTCAGGGACGCGACACAGTCGCGATAGTGTCTTGTTCAGTCGCGATGTATCGCGTTATGCTCCTCGCAACACCTGGCGCGCCGTGGATCGGCACGCCGACGAGGGGAGCGCGTCATGGCCAGTTGGACGGTCGACAACCCGCAGCGCATCACGCTGGACGAGCCGATCACCCGGCTCGACGCCGAGCTGATCAGCGGCCGGCTGAACGTGGTCGGCGCCGACGGGCCGGCCCGGGTCGACGTGACCCGGATCAGCAACCGCCCGCTCCTCGTCGAGGTACGCGACGGGCGGCTGACGATCCGGCACAAGCGCAAGCCCGGCCTGCTCGGCATCTTCTCCTGGTTCGGCAACCGGATCCGGGCCGAGGTGTCGGTAGCCGTTCCGCCGGACGTGCTCGCCACCCTGTCGGTGGTCAGCGGCGCGCTCGTCGCCTCCGGGCTGCGCCGGGAGACCCGGGTCGACGTCACCTCCGGGCAGGTCACGCTGCGCGGGCTGCGGGGGCGCACCAGCGCCAAGGTCATCTCCGGGCCGGTCGAGGCGCTCGGCATCGGCGGCGACCTGGACCTGGAGACGGTCTCCGGTGAGCTGATCCTGGCCGACAGCGCGCCCGAGCGGGTCCGCGCCCACGCCGTCTCCGGCTCGATCACCTGCGACCTGGACAACCCGCGCGGCAGCGAGATCCGGCTCAGCGCCATCTCCGGCAGCATCACCGTGCGGGTCCGCGAGGACAGCGACCTCACCGTGCACCTGCACACCACCTCCGGCAAGATCACCAGCGGCTTCCCGCAGGTGGACAGCGGTGGGCGCGGCCTCGGCTCGATCAAGGACAGCCACGGCGTGCTCGGTGGGGGTGCGGGTAGGCTCTGGGCCTCCGCGACCTCCGGCAGCATCGCGCTGCTCGCCCGCCCGGTCGCGCCCGCCGACCATGTGGAGGACGTGCCGTGACCGCCGTGTTCAGCCACGGCCGGCTCCGCCTCTACCTGCTGAAGCTGCTCGACGACGGCCCGAAGCACGGCTACGAGCTGATCCGTCTGCTGGAGGAGCGCTTCCTCGGCCTGTACGCGCCCAGCGCCGGCACCATCTACCCGCGCCTGCAACGACTGGAGGCGGAAGGGCTCGTCACGCACACCGCCGCGGGCGGGCGCAAGGTCTACGACATCACCGAGGCGGGCCGCGCCGAACTGCGGCAGCGCGCCGACGAGCTGTCGACGCTGGAGAGCGACATCGGTGCCGCCGTCGAGGATCTCTCCGCGCTGGCCGGGGAGATCCGCACCGAGGTACGCGGCTCGGTGCGCGACCTGAAGCGGGAACTGCGCGAAGTGGCCCGGCAGACCCGGCAGGGCGGCTGGACGGCGTCCGCCGGCGCCCGGCCGGCGGGCGACGGGGGATCGCCCCGCCCGGACGACTCGCCGCTGCTCGCCGACTTCGACCAGCGGCTGGCCGCGTTCACCGTCGAGGTCGGGGCGCTGGTCCGGGCCCGGCGGCTCAGCGACAACCAGCTCCGTACCGCGATCCGGCTGCTCGACGGCGCGCTGGAAGGGCTGCGGCGGCTGCTCCGCTGATCTCACAGGTTGTTTCCAGCCGGCACCCAGCGCGACCGCAGCCGGAGCGCGGATGATGGGTGCCATGGCGGCTACCCAGACCGAGGCCCGGCTTCTCGTCGTCGAGGACGATCCCAACATCCTCGAACTGCTCTCCGCGAGCCTGCGCTTCGCGGGCTTCGACGTGGCCACCGCGACCAGCGGCAGCGCCGCCCTGAACGCCGCCAAGGACCACCGGCCCGATCTGGTGGTGCTCGACGTGATGCTGCCCGACCTGGACGGCTTCGAGGTCATCCGGATGCTGCGCGAGGGCGGAACCCGTACCCCGGTGGTCTTCCTGACCGCGCGCGACGCCACCGACGACAAGATCCGCGGGCTGACCCTGGGCGGCGACGACTACGTCACCAAGCCGTTCAGCCTGGAGGAGCTGACCGCGCGGATCCGGGCCGTGCTGCGGCGTACCGCGACCGGCGAGCAGGCACCGTCCCGCCTCACCTTCGCCGACCTGGAGCTGGACGAGGAGACGCACGAGGTGCACCGGGCCGGCCAGCGGGTGCAGCTGTCGCCGACCGAGTTCAAGCTGCTGCGGTACCTGATGCTCAACGCCAACCGGGTGCTCAGCAAGGCGCAGATCCTCGACCACGTCTGGAACTACGACTTCCGCGGTGACGACAACATCGTCGAGTCCTACATCTCCTACCTGCGGCGCAAGGTCGACAACACCCAGCCCCGGCTGATCCACACGCTCAGGGGAGTGGGTTACGTGCTCCGCAAGCCGGCGGCGTGAACGTCGTCGACGACGCGAAGGGCAGGCTGCGCAGCGTCCCGCTCCGGCTGAAGCTCGTCGCCGCCGTCCTCGCGCTCGTGGCCGTGGCGCTCGTCGTGATCAGCGGCCTGACGGCGTTCCTGCTGCGCAACTACCTGATCGGGCAGGCGGACGACCAGCTTCGCGGCGGCGCGTACACGGTGGCCAACACGCTCGACAAGGCCGGCGGCGGCCCGATCAAGATCACCATTCCGTCGGACTACGTGGCGTCCGTCATGGCACCCGGCGAGTTGCCGGAAGAGCCGACGCGCTACGAGAACCTGCGCGAAGAGGAACTGCCCCGCTTCCCCACCGAATTCGCGGGCTACCAGGAGCGGGTGGGTGACCCGTTCACCGTGCGCTCCGAGGACGGCCGCAGCCGGTGGCGGATGCTCTACACCGCCCTGCCCGACGGGCGGATCATCGCGCTCGGGCAGCACCTCACCGGCGTCGACTCCGCGGTCGGGCGACTGGTGTGGATAGACCTCCTGGTCGGGGGCGCGGTGCTGATCTCGCTGGCGTCCGTCGGCGCCGGGATCGTCCGCACCAGCCTGAAGCCGCTGGTGGAGATAGAGCGGACGGCGGCGGCCATCGCCGGTGGCGACCTGACCCGGCGCGTGCCCGACCCGGAGGAGGGGCGGTCGTGCCCGACCTCCGAGCTGGGCCGCCTGTCCCGGGCACTGAACGCCATGCTGGCGCAGATCGAGGCCGCGTTCACCGCGCGGGCCGCCTCCGAGGCGGCGGCGCGCAGCGCCGAGATGGGCGCGCGGGACGCCGCCGCGTACGCGCAGGCGTCGGAGGCGCGGGCCCGCCGGTCCGAGGAGCGGATGCGGCAGTTCATCGCCGACGCCTCGCACGAGCTGCGCACGCCACTGACCACCATCCGGGGCTTCGCCGAGCTGTACCGGCAGGGCGCGGCCCGGGCGCCGGAGCAGACCGCCGACCTGCTGCGCCGCATCGAGGACGAGGCGTCCCGGATGGGTCTGCTGGTGGAGGACCTGCTGCTGCTGGCCCGGATGGACCGGGAACGGCCGATCGCGTTGAGCCCGGTCGAGCTGCCGGTGCTCGCCTCGGACGCGGTGGAGGCGGCCCGGGTGGTCGACCCGGACCGGCGGATCGAGCTGGAGCGGGAGCCGGGCTCCGGCCCGCTGGTGGTGCTCGGCGACGACGCCCGGCTGCGCCAGGTGATCGGCAACCTGATGACGAACGCGCTCACCCACACCCCGCCGGACGCCTCGGTGACGCTGCGGCTGCGGTCGGAGGCGGGCAACCTCGCCGTGGTGGAGGTGGCGGACACCGGTCCCGGGCTCACCCCGGAGCAGGCCGAGCGGGTCTTCGAGCGGTTCTACCGGGTGGACGCCGCGCGGACCCGCCGGGCCGGCGGACCGATCAGCACCGGCCTCGGCCTGGCCATCGTGGCCGCGCTCGTCGCCGCGCACCACGGCACCGTCGAGGTGGCGGAGACGCCCGGTGGCGGGGCGACGTTCCGGGTGAAGCTGCCGCTGCTGCCCGAGGCGCCCGAGCCGGGCGAGTGACATTCAGAAAACTTCCAGGCTGATTCCAGGCTGGTGACAGTGCAACGGGGAAAGCTGGTGGCATGACCGAGCACGAGACCGATCCGCAGCGGTCGCCGGCCCCCGCCGACGCCGAGCCGTCGCACCACACCGCCGAGCTGCCCCGCGTCGAGAGCGGGACGTCGGACTCCTCCACCACCCCGGCCGCGGCGTCGGTTCCGGCCGACTCCCCGGCCGCCGGAACCAGCACGCCCGCCGGGCACACGAACCCGGCGGAGAGCGCCGGGAACACCGCGCCCGCCGGGCCGTACCCGCCGCAGCCGGCGACGCCGTCCGCGCCGCCGTACCCGGCCTCGGGGCAGCCGCAGCAGCCCCACCCCTGGTACGGGCAGCAGCAGCACCAGCAGGGCGGCTGGAACCAGCAGGCCGCCACCGGCTACCCGGCCACGCAGCACGGTGGGCCGGTGCCCTCGTACCAGGCGCAGCCGTACCAGACGCAGCAGGGCTACCAGTCGTACCAGCCCGGCCAGCCGATGCCGCAGTGGGGCCCGCAGCAGCCGGCCCGCCCCAGCCGGGCCGGGAAGTTCGTCGGCGCGGGCGCGCTGGCACTGGTCCTGATGCTCGGCTCCGGCGCGGCCGGCGGCGCGCTCGCCCTCGCGCTCGACGAGGGCGGACCCACCCGCACCTACTCCGCCGCCCCGGTGATCAACAGCGCCGACCTGCCCAAGATCGCGGCCTCCGTCCAGGACAGCATCGTCACGATCATGACGAACAGCGGTGAGGGCTCCGGGGTGATCCTCAGCGCCGACGGGTTCGTGCTCACCAACAACCACGTCGTCGCCGGCGCCGGTGGCGACACCGTGCGGGTGGTCTTCGCCGACGGCAAGAGCGCCTCCGCGAAGATCGTCGGCACCGACCCGAAGACCGACCTCGCGGTGGTCCAGGCCAGCGGCGTGAGCGACCTGAAGGCGGCCAAGTTCGGCGACAGCGACGCCATGCAGGTCGGTGACCAGGTGCTCGCCCTGGGCAGCCCGCTCGGCCTCCAGGGCTCGGTCACCGCCGGCATCCTCAGCGCCCGCGACCGCACCATCCAGGCGGGGGAGGGCGGCCAGCAGAACCCGCAGCAGGGCGCCAGCTCGATCTCCGGCCTGCTCCAGACCGACGCCCCGATCAACCCGGGCAACTCCGGCGGCGCGCTCGTCAACACCCGGGGCGAGGTGATCGGCATCAACACCGCCATCGCCACCGCCGGGCAGGGCAGCACCGGAAACATCGGCGTCGGCTTCGCCATCCCGAGCAACAAGGCCAAGGACGTGGCCGAGAAGCTCCAGCGCGGCGAGAAGATCAGCCACCCCTCGCTCGGGGTGAGCGTGAACGGCGCCGAGGACGGCGGGGCGCTGGTCGCCGCCGTCACGCCCGGCAGCCCCGCCGAGAAGGCCGGCCTCCAGCGCGGCGACGTGATCACCAAGTTCGGCGACAAGGTGATCAACGACTCGAACGACCTGGTCGGCGCCGTGCAGGCCGGCAAGGTCGGTGACCGGGTCGAGGTGCAGTACAAGCGGAACGGATCCACCGAGAACGCAACCGTGACGCTCGCCGAGACGTCATAGTCCCGAAGACCTGCCTCCCTCCCGGGCGGCGGGTGACGGAGCCAAGGGGGTTGGCTCCGTCACCCGCCGCCCCTCCTCGTTTCTCACCCGGTACGGGTGAGCACGCCTCACCCGTACCGGCGGCAGGCTCGGGGCATGACCACCACGTCCGCCCTGCGTACCGACCAGGAGATCCAGCGCGACGTCCTCGCCGAACTGGACTGGGACGCGCAGACCCGGGCCACCGAGGTCGGCGTGACCGTGTCGCGGGGCGTCGTCACGCTCACCGGGCAGGTGGACAGCTACGCCCGGCGGTGGGCCGTCGAGCGCTGTGCGCACCGGGTACGCGGCGTACGGGCGGTCGCCAGTGACCTGGCGGTCGATCTGCCCGCCACGGACCTGCGTACCGACGCCGACATCGCGATCGCGGCGAGCCGGGCGCTGGAGTGGGACAGCTTCGTGCCCGCCGAGCGGCTGGACGTGACGGTGGCCGACGGCTGGGTGATGCTGCGCGGTGAGGTCGAGTTCGGCTTCCAGCGCCGTACCGCCGAACGGGAGCTGCGCCGGCTGCGCGGCGTACGCGGCGTGACGAACCTGGTCGAGGTGCGTCCACCGACCCCGCCGAGCGACGAGCAGAAGCGGCTCGACCTGCGCAGCCTGCTGCTGCGGCGCACCGGAACCGAGCGGATCGACGCCCGGGTCGACGGCGACACGGTGGTGCTCGACGGCGTGGTGAGCGCCTGGTGGCAGCGGGAGGACGCGGAACGGGCCGCCTGGGCGCTGCCCGGCGTACGGGAGGTGCACGTCGGGATCGTGGTGGCCGGCTGACCGGTTGTCGTTTACCGCGGGCCGGGTCGGGAACCCGCGCCCAGCGGGGGTACGCCGGGGACCGACGGGGAGGACTCGTGGCCGTGAACCAGCAGTCCTCGGAGCGCGCGTGGGCCGGTCCCTTGCGGATCGCCATGGTGGTGCCGCCGTGGCTGTCCGTGCCGCCGCCCGGCTACGGCGGGCTGGAGACGGTGGTGGCGGGCCTCGTCGACGCGCTCGTCGACCGGGGGCACCGCGTCACGTTGTTCGGCGCCGGCACCGAGCACGGAACCGCCGCCGACTTCGTCTCCACCTGCGACGACCTCCAGTACGAGCGGATGGGCGAGTCGCTGCCCGAACTGGCGCACCTGGCCCACGTGGACCGCCTGGTCGACCCGGCCGGCTTCGACCTGATCCACGACCACACCACGATCGGCCCGATGGTGGCCGGCCGTCGCCGGGTGCCCACCGTGGCCACCGTGCACGGCAACCCGGTCGGCGAGTACGGCACGGTGCTCGGCAACACCGACAACGGGGTGGGACTGGTCGCGATCTCGCACACCCAGCGCCGGGCGAACCCGGGGCTGCCCTGGGCCGGCACCGTGCACAACGCGATGCCGCTGCGGGACATCCCGCGCAAGCGCAGCCCGGGCGCGGGCCCGGTGCTCTGGTTGGCCCGGTTCAGTCCGGACAAGGGCCCGGACGTGGCGATCGCGGCCTGCCGGGCGGCCGGGCTGCCGCTCACGCTCGCGGGCAAGTGCAACGAGCCGGCCGAGCGCCGCTACCTGGAGCAGGTGGTCCGGCCACTGCTCGGCGACGACGTGACGCCCGTGGTGAACGCCGACCGGGCGACCGCGCTGCGGATGCTGCTGGACGCCCGCTGCCTGATCATGCCGATCCAGTGGGCGGAGCCGTTCGGCATGGTGATGGTGGAGGCGATGGCGACCGGTACGCCGGTGGTGGCGCTCGGCCGGGGCGCGGTGCCGGAGCTGGTCCGTGACGGGGTCACCGGTTTCGTCTGCGACGACCCGGGCGAGCTGCCGGCGGCGTTGCGGGCGGCGGCGGACCTGGACCCGGCGGACTGCGTGGCGCACGTGGCGGAGAACTTCTCGGTGGAGCGGATGGCCGCCGACTACGAGGCGGTCTACCGGGGCTTCCTGGCCGTGCGGGAGCCCGCACGGGCACCCCGGACGGTCGCGCCGGCCGTCGGCTGACCCGTCAGGTCTGCCCGGCCACGAGTTCCGCCGCTGCGGCGTCGAGTCGCCGCGCGTACCCGGGGCTGATGCTGCCCTCGCGGCGACGCTCGTCGATCTTGCTGCGGAGCCGGTCCACGGCGGCGGTCACCTCGGTCCCGCCGTTCGCGGCGACCGCGTTGCGCAGCAGGTTCCGCAGGTCCACCCCGACGTCCTCGCGGATCTGGCCCTCGGTCAGCCCGGCCTCGATCAGCCCGTCCACCCGTTCGGCGGCGTCGGCCTGACCGGCGGCCGGCGGGCGGGCGCCGCCTGTCGACGGCGGAGTAGTCGGCGCGGGCGGCGGCGTGGTGGCCGGCGCCTCGGTCACCGGCGGTTCGGTCGTCGACGGCTGTACCGGCCCGGCGGTCGGCAGCACCCGGGGGTCGGCGGGCCGGTCCGGTGTCAGAGCGGATGCCAGCAGCACCGCCGCGGCGACCACTGCGACGCCGACGGCCGCCAGCGTGAGGGTCCGGCGCCGGCCCGGCGCGGCGGCCGGGACCGGCGGCGCGTCGGGGACCTGTCCCGGCTCCGGAACCGGCGGCGCGGCGGGAACCTGCCCCGATTCCGGGACCGGCGGCGCGGCGGGAACCTGGTCCGGGGCCGGCGGCGCGGCCGGGCCGGCCGGCGGCGGGGAGGTCAGCGCGGGCAGCGTCATGGTCGGCGCCAGCATGGTGGCCGCCTGCGGGTCCGCGGGCAGCATCTGGTCGCGCAGCACGGCGGCGACCCGGCGCGCGGTGGGCCGGCGACGCGGGTCGCGGGCCAGGCAGCGCAGGCAGATCTCCGCGACCGGGCCGGGCAGTCCCGGTACGTCGTCCAGTGTGGGCTCCGGGCTGTCCGCCAGCGCCGCGCTCAGTTGCTCCCAGGTCTCCGCCGGGTACGGCGGCTGCCCGGTGAGCGTCTCGAACAGCAGCACGCCGAGCGAGTACACGTCGGTGGCGGGCTGGGCGGGCGCGCCGTCGAGCCGTTCCGGGGCCACGTACGCCGGGGTGCCGAACGTCCCGCCGTCCTCGTCGTCGTCCGGCGTGCCGATCCGGGTGGCGATGCCGAAGTCGAGCACCTTCGCGCCGGTGGCGGTCATCATCACGTTGGCCGGGGTCACGTCGCGGTGCACGATGCCGAGCCGGTGTGCCGCGGCCAGCGCCTCGGCCACCTGCGCGCCGGTCTCCACCGCCGTCGGCCAGGGCAGCGGCCCCTGGGTCAGCAGGTGTTCCAGCTCCTCGCCGCTGAGCAGCTCCATCACCACGAACGAGGTGATCGAGCCGTCCGGGGCCACCGTCTCGCCGTAGTCGTGCACGGCGGTGACGTGCGGATGGTCGAGCTGGGCGGCCGAGCGGGCCTCCTCGCGCACCATGTCGCGGAACCGCGCGTCGGCGGCGAGCGAGGGGGCGAGCACCTTCACCGCCACCACCCGGTCGAGCACCTCGTCGCGGGCACGCCAGATCACCGACATGCCACCGGCGCCGATCCGGTCGATGAGCCGGTACCGCCGGGCCAGCAGACGGCCGGCTTGGAGTGTCGCCATCTAGCTCGCACCTGCCTGGGCTCGGGAGCGCTATCAGGTTGCGTGAATGTGTCTTACCTGTCAACAGTCCCCACGGAGCCGATCGCGAGGCGTGCGTCGGCGATGGCTCGCCGTGACGGCCGGGACCAGCGGGGACGGCCCGCCCGGCCGGTTGTGGGCCGCGTGCCAGGATGAACGCATGGCAGCGGGTCCGGTGGCGTTCGTGCTCGGCGGCGGGGGAGTGCTCGGCGCGGTCGAGGTGGGGATGCTGCGTGCTCTGTTCCGCGCGCGGATCAAACCCGACCTGGTGCTGGGCACGTCGATCGGCGCGGTCAACGGCGCCCTGGTCGCCGCCGACCCGACCGAGGCGGTCACCGACCGGCTGGTCCGGCTCTGGGCGTCACCCGAGGCCAGCGAGGTGTACGGCGACTCGGTCGCCCGGCAGCTGCGCCGGTTCGCCGCCCGTACCCACCTGCACTCGCCCCGCCCGCTGTACCGCCTGCTGGAGAGCACGCTGGGCGAGGAGACCACCTTCGCCGACCTGGCCGTGCCGTTCCGCTGCTGCGCCGCGAACATCGAGCGTGCGGCCGAGCACTGGTTCCACACCGGACCGCTGGTGCCGGCGGTGCTCGCGTCCGCCTCGGTGCCCGGTCTGCTGCCCCCGACCCAGATCGACGGCCAGCACTACATCGACGGCGGGGTGGTCAACTCGATCCCGGTCGGCGAGGCGGTCCTGCTCGGCGCGAAGCAGATCTTCGTACTCCAGGTGGGCCGGATCGAACGCGAGCTGAGCCCGCCGCGCCGCCCCTGGGAGATCGCCCAGGTGGCGTTCGAGATTGCCCGCCGGCACCGGTTCGCGCGGGAGATGGCGGCACTGCCCGAGGACGTCGAGGTGCACGTGCTGCCCACCGGCGGGCTGGAGCCGCGCGACGACAGCCCGTGGGCGTACCGGGACACGGCGGCGGTGGGACGGCGGATCAGCCGGGCGTACACTGCCTCCCGCCGATACCTGGACACCGCGCTGGAGCGCTGAATGCCGCTGCCACCCCGCTGGCTACGCCGGCTGGTGCTCGCTCCTGGAGTGGTGCTGCTGGCCGTCCTCGTGGTGACCACGCTGCCCGGCTGGGCGCTGCTGGCGCTCGCCGCGTCCCCGCTGGTGCCGGGACGGCTGCGCCCGCTGCGGCTGCTCTGGATCGGCACCGTCTACCTGGTCTGGGACGCCGCCGCGCTGCTCGCCCTGTTCCTGCTCTGGCTCGCCTCGGGCTTCGGCGCGTACAAGCGCGCACCGGCCTTCCAGCGGGCCCACTACGTGCTGGCCGGCTGGTTCCTGCGGATCATGTTCTGGCAGGCTCGGTGGACGCTGCGGCTGAGCATCGACGTGGTCGGCACCGACCCGGACACCGCCCTGCCGGGCCGGCCCGAACTGGTGGTCTGCCGGCACGCCGGGCCCGGCGACTCGTTCATCCTGATCCACGCGCTGGTGAACTGGTTCAAGCGGGAACCCCGGATCGTGCTCAAGGAGACGCTCCAGTGGGATCCGGCCATCGACGTGCTGCTCAACCGGCTGCCCAACCGGTTCATCGCGGCCGGGCCGGACGGGCGGGGGTCGGTGG